>CAZYDV010000106.1:0-17879 GCA_964646405.1 uncultured Granulosicoccaceae bacterium
GGGGCATTTGGGTACACCGATACGCGCAAACAGTAGCCGCAGATAGTCGTGTATCTCTGTGGTTGTGCCAACGGTGGAGCGCGGGTTGTGGCTGGTTGACTTTTGCTCAATCGATATCGCTGGTGACAAACCTTCGATCGTATCGACGTCGGGTTTGTCCATCACCGACAGGAACTGCCGGGCGTAGGTCGACAGCGACTCAACGTAGCGACGCTGTCCCTCCGCGAAGAGCGTATCAAACGCCAGCGACGACTTGCCCGAGCCCGACAGGCCAGTGATCACGATGAGCTTGTCTCGTGGCAGATCGAGATCGATATTTTTTAGATTATGCGTACGCGCACCGCGGATGCGTATAACGTTCATGGATAGCTCGATAAGTAGCGGCACGAAGAAAAATTAGTCGCCCGATGCAGTGTACACCGGGTCCGTGCAGACGCTATGCTGCACCTGTTCGAATCAAGAAAAATAACGCGTGCTGTCATTCACTCCCACCGAAACCCGAGCGGCCTTGTCGCTGGCTGTGGTGTTTCTCGCCCGTATGATGGGGCTGTTCATGCTCCTGCCGGTGCTTGCCATACTGGCTCGCGATCTCAATGGTGCCACACCGCTTTTGGTTGGGCTTGCGATCGGCGCCTATGGCTTGTGCCAGGCGATGTTTCAGATACCGTTCGGCATGTTGTCAGATCGCTTTGGTCGCAAGCGAATCATACTGCTCGGGCTGCTGGTGTTTGTCATCGGCAGTCTGCTGGCCGCGGCGAGTGATTCGATCTGGGGCATCATTGCCGGACGGGCACTGCAGGGCGCCGGGGCGATTTCGGCCGCAGTGATGGCCTTGGCAGCCGACCTGACTCGCGAGGAGATGCGAACCCGAATGATGGCGGTGCTGGGCGCATCAATCGGTTTGTCATTTGTGTTGTCGATCGTGATTGGACCCTTGCTGATGGTTCGTTTTGAACTGTCTGGGATTTTTCTGATCGTCGCGGCACTTGGCGGGCTTGCCGCAGTGCTGCTGTGGTTTGTCGTGCCAGAGCCACCTGCGCGGACCGCTGATCGCGATTTGCGCGTATTGGGTTCGCAGCTCGCACGCATGCTACGGGATCCAGAGCTCCTGCGGCTGGATATCGGTATCTGCTTGTTGCACCTGATTATCACCGCAAGTTTTGTCAGTATTCCGCTCAGTTTGCTCGAGTCGGGTATCGACGCCGGTGGTCACTGGCTGGTTTATTTGATATCGATCGCGCTGTCGCTGGTCATCATCCTGCCGCTAACCGGGTTTGGTGAGCGGCGATACGGCACGCGTCTTACGCTGCTGATCGGTGTCGGCGGTTTGCTATTGGCACAGCTTGCGCTGGCCATGTTCGGCACCGGCTCGTATTGGGCTGTGATAACTGCACTGGCGTTGTTTTTCGGATTTCTGAGTTCGCTGGAGGCACTGTTGCCGTCGTTGGTATCCCGGTTTGCCCCGGTCGCTGGACGAGGCAGCGCCATGGGGGTCTATTCAACCAGTCAGTTTCTGGGGGCATTCCTCGGCGGAGTCACAGGTGGCTGGCTGCTCGGCCTGTTAGGAGCGGGGGCGGTATTCTGGTGTCTGGCAGTCTTGTGCCTCGTGTGGTTGGCTATTGCGTGGCGGACGCAGGACATCGGCGTGACAAATTTCCGACTCGCATTGCGTGACATCGACGAGCGCGACCTCGATGAAGTGTCGGGTTCACTCAAGCAATTGCCCGGCGTTTGTGAGGTGGTCGTCGGAAATGCGGAAAAAATTGCCTACATGAAGGTGGATCGGCAAGCCTTTGATGCCAGTGCAGCACGAAATCTGATACTAAACTTCGTCTAACCAATTCGCTGGCTGAGCGACAAATGGCTGGCGGTCGGCTAAAACAAACTGACGTACGTTACGATCGGGACAGATCAATCGGGAACTTAATAGAGTGTCACTGTACGAACAGTATGCACGTTCGTATTGGCGGTCATTGCCGGTAGTATGGTAACGACGGTGGTAAGGATGTGTACCGACTGTGTCTGGAAAATATGAATTCTACCAAGACGATATATGACAAAAGGTCTGGTTACCGCGCGTTCTTTCTGATAGCCATCGGGATAGTGCTGGGCATCGTATGGCACCAGTCGGTCGCCAGGGACGATGATCTTGTCATTCCGGTTGAAGCGGGGCAGACCTTGAGCGAGATTGTCAAGGCGCACCTGAAGTCAGAGCGATTTCTGGTTGCCATCGCGGCCTACAACGACATCGAAGATTCCTACGCCCCGTTGCCGGCAGGCGATGACATTCGGATTCCGCTGCCCTATCTGCCGATGGCCGACTTTGGCGAAATTGTCTATCTGAAGGGCAACGTGTCTCACCAGCAGGGCAATCGGCTGGTCAATCCGCCCGTGAGGGGTGGTCAGGTGTTCGAGGGCGATATCTTCTCAACAGGCACCGACGGATTCGTCAGTATCCAATTTCGTGGCGGCGCGCGAGCCAGTGTGCAGCCTTCGAGTCGAATGATGGTGGGTGTCATCGATTGTCTGGATATCTCTGCCTGCAGGATCGGTCTGACAGCCGCCGAGGGAGAAATTTTCAGCGACATCGAAAAACCGGCCAACGATGCAGCACCCATTACCTACACAGTGGACACGCCTTTCCTGTCGGCTACGGTTAGAGGTACGCAGTTCTATGCCTCCGCTGATGGACAGACGAGCCGTCTGGGCGTGACGCGCGGCGCCGTAGGGGCTGCAGCTAACGCGGCACAGTTTGATCTCGACCAGGGGCAGGGACTTTTAGCCGGTGAAGGTATTGCGCCGGCGGCCGTCGAATTGCTGGATCCGCCGATGCATACCATTGACGAGGATGGTCGCCTGATCAGCCGAGAAGATAATTTTTACTGGCAACAGTTGGCGGATGCTGAGGCCTATCAGGTCATCGTGGCATCGGACGAGGCCATGTCACAGCAGTTTTCAGTCTCCCGGACTATCCTGCCGCGCTGGTTCCCCGAGGCGCTGCCAGGTGACTATTTCGTGGCAATCGCGGGTCTCGATGAAAACGGATTTGCCGGGCTGCCTGCCAAACGCAGAATTCGCTATGCCAGTGTTGACGATGAAACCGCGCCATCGCTTGCGGTGGAAAAACAGGGCAGTACTCTGCGCATCACACCGCTTGCCGATATCGCCGAGCCCGTGCAGTTGCTGCTCGCCAACTCGCTGGATGTTGATGCGCCGTTTGAACATCGAATCCTGCAAAATCTGAGTGAGGTTATCGAGCTAGAGCTGGATGCCGACCTCGATTGGTTGATACGCGCCCGACGTGTGCTGGGGCCCAATTCAGTATCCAGCTATACCGACTCGTACTTCTTCAGCAGCAACTGAGCACCGTTGAGCACGCCAATGTGCTGACTTACTGCGTTACTTCAACCCACGATACCCGTTTGGCCAGTTCGCCAAAATCAATGGCGGGGCCTTTCTCCGGGCCGATTAGAAGTGTTGGTTTTTCATCTGCCGGGAACAGCACTCGGGGCGAGGGCGGAATACCGTCTCTTTCAAGGTCGTGCTGGCGGTCCTCGCTCGTGAGTGGATCGTGCGCGTGCTCGTTTTCTGTATACAGATTTATTCTCGGCGTTCCGTCGAGGATGTTCAGCACGTACAAGTTGCCTCCACCGATCACCGGCGAGCACAAGTCGGCATTTTCTGCCGGCGAGTAAGTGGTGAAGATCACCTGGCCATTGACGGTAATTGAGGCCGACAGTGTCTTTTCACCCGGTTCTGACAGTTGCAGATACCAGCCTGGTGCGTCGTCCAGTGCCTGTTGTGCAAGCAGCTTTTCGGCATCGCTGCCCTGGCCAATTTTATTGTCGGTGATATCGTACAAGTCGCCCTCGGTGGCGGCGCTATAAACGCCAGCGCTTTCGATACCATAGCCCACCAACTGTCCGTCCAGATAGTTGGGTTGTTGAATCACATAGAACTTGTCTTTTATGACCTGATCCAATGGATGGGCGCGGTAACCAGAACCGATTGCCACCACCAGTGTCCTGACGCCGTTTTTGCGTATCACTGAAATGTCTGGTTGATTGAAAAAGCGTCGGTTGTCCGCCTCTGCTGGTCCGCCCAGATCAGCAATCACACCGCCGGTGACAAGATTTGATACAAAGTCTGCGTGGTTATCAACGTCGAATCGCCACACCTGTCCACCCATATCACCAATATAGATCTGATCAACCAGGCCATCGCCATTGAGATCTATTACGGCAGGGTCTGAAGGCAAACTGTAACTCATTGCCGGAAATATCTCGTCGGCGCCAATATCACTTCCGCCACGCCAGATCAGGGCGCCAGTGTCCGCGTTCACAATATAGATTGCTCGACCCATCGAGTCATGAGTTCTGGTGGTGACATCATCCTGTTGCGGGTCATAGCCCCCGCCGAAAATGAGCACGTTGGTTTCTTTGCCATCGGCTGGATTGATAATTTTGCTGAGTACCGGTTTCGACCAGGTTTGTCCCAGGTGGCTGAACTGGCCTGTACCGCCTTCTATAAACCACTTGTGTTGTGGTGAGTACTGGTTGCTTACATCGAGTGCGTAGTAGTTTCGTCCACCACGGCGCATGCCGATGTACAGGAAAGCGTGATCACCTGTACCGATCGCTTTGTTGTTATCTGCATCGTGCGTCCAGACCGTGATCGGACCATCGAGTCCGTACACTTTTGGCCTGCCTACCTTGTTGACGTAGCGGTGTTTAAGTAATGGCAATAACGCTTCGGGTATGAACGAAAATATCTCTGTCCCGTCACTCGTGTTGACTGCGTGCAGATAGCCCTCGTTGGTACCAAAGAAAACGACCGAATCCGGCGTGTCCGACGTCCAGTCATAAGTGATCAGTGCTGGCGTAGAGTGCAGCGGATCACCGATGTAGTTGCGTGTATCGGTAGTACTGCCATCCTCGTCGATATCGTTGGTATCGATGCCAGACGCCCAAGCCACCAGCGTGTCGCGATCCGCCGCAGTCAGTTGCAGGGTGGTATCGGGTAGTCCAAGATCTGCGGCGGTGATGTTGTTTTTGTTGACCGCATTTGAATCCACCGTTAACACGTTGCTGTTGCCGGGGAAGTAGGTCGTGACCACCCGGTTGTTCTTGTTGAGTTTTGACGCGGCACCACCTTGTCCCACATTGCCACCGTCCGCAGACGGCGACCAATAGCTGCGCGCCGACTCATAAAAGGTCCCGTTGTCCGGATCGATCGCAAGCGCAGGCGGGTCGCTTGCATCCTTTATCTCGCCGTCGAAAAAGTAGCGCTTAAGATTACCCGTCCAGGCTGGCGAGTATGAGGGCTCGAATAACGCCAGGTAGATGTCGTCTCTATGTGCCAAACGAGACGTCTGATCCAGTGTTGCTGCGGGCGCTACGATTGTATTCTCGTGCGACTTGGCTTCCAGCAGAATACTCTCGACCGCTTCGACCAGATCCAGTGCCGAGTCTGCGGTGTAGAAATTACCACCGCCAGCGTCGGCCACTTCCTTCAGCCAATCATTGCTGAAGTTGAATCCAATCGTATGCGTCGTAATGGTATTGACGTTGCTGATCGTTGTGGATTGATCGTTTGTCGCCAGAAACGCTGCGATTTCCTCGCCGCACTTGCCGTCGGCAGACGATGCGGATTGGCAACTGCCACCCACCAGTGACTCCGCTTGCGTCACGGCGGTGCTGGTCGGTTTGCCGTCTGTCAGAATGACGATGTGATTGGACTGGCACTCCGCAACCATTGGGGATTTGTAAACTGGTTTTCCGGTAATTTTCTCTTTTACGCAATCGGTGTGGTTCAAATCATCATCATCGCAGTGTCCGGGTCGAACCAAATTGCCACTGGTATAGCTGTCTGGATGGGATACGCGCGAGTAGCGCACACCGTTGTAGCCGGTATCGGCTGCCCGATTGAGCCCGAACTCAACGTCCTCGCCGCGAAAATACCGCGCAGCCTCATAGAGTGCGCCGACCGTTGGTGTCCCGTGTTTTGCCACAATGCTGTTGATGATCGCGTTCATGTCAGCTCTGGCGCCCTCGATCGGCGCAACTGGATAGACGATCCTGCCACCGCTGTTGGAATGGCTGAATCGCATCAGCCCCACATTGACGTTGCTGATGTTGTCGAGCACCAGGCCGAGCGCCGTTTTCATTCGCTCCAGCCGAGTGCCGCTCTCACCGGCGTCGGTCCAGTTCATCGAGCCGGATGCGTCAAGCACGAACAGTACATTGGGTTGTACCAGGTTGGGCGGTGGCGCTGGCTCGCCGGACGTCACTGTCGTGACCACGATCCACTCTGATGCATCGGTGAGTGAGTTAGATTCATCGAGGTAGTAGCAGGCCTTTGGGGTAGCCCGAAGTGGATCCCCAAATACACCGTTGCTGCAGGAGACGCCATCGGTGTAGGTGCCCGTTGCGTAGCTGCCGTTGGCACCGTAGCGTATGGTTTTGGTACCAGAGAAGCTGCAGTAGCCATTGCCGCCTGACGCCCATTCGTTGGCACACCATACCCAGTTGCTGGTTGGGCCCTGCGCCGTTTGAACGTTGAACGAAAGGGAGCCGTCATTGGCGTGCAGAAAGCGCCCGTCATTGACGTTTTTGATGTGATAACGGTTCGGGCCCAGTGCAATCATTTCCCACAGCTCGTCAGAGTTGATGGTATTTTGCATATAGGCATTGTTGTCGGTGGTGGCAGGATAGTCTGCACCCAGATACCAACCACTGAGCTTGTGTTGCAAACGCACAATCGGGTTGCCGTCTACCGATTCAGACACCGGAATGAAGTCCCACTCTGCGGCAGTGTTGGAAGTAATCGCATTCGGGCTGCCCGTTAGCACTTCCCACTTTTTAACATTGCTGCCAGTGTAGGTATCGGTATCCACGTTCGAGTTATTGTTGCCTTCCAGATATCGACCGCTCTCCACGTTCGAGAATCGGTAGACGTTGTCAGACACCGAATGCATCTCCCAGAGGCGGCTCCAGCTCCAGCCGTCTTCGTTGGCTACTACATTATTTCCGGAGCCGTCCAGCAGCAGTCTGTCTGACGCACGATTGATGATGCGAACAATATCGTTGCCGCCACCGCTTTGCCCGGCGTGATAGATCTCCCAGCGGTCTGCGACGCTTGAGCTGCCGTGTTTTACATCTGACTCCCAGGCATTGACATTGGAATCCGTCTCATACATATAGCCGTTGGTGTAGCCTTTGTTCAGCATGTGAACGCTGGCTGGAATGTCGGTGCTGACGTTGCTGCCATCGCCGACCAGCCAGGTGGTGACGTCCTGTTTTGCAATGCCTGGTCCAGACCAGCGAACGGTCAGATTATCGCCGCCACCATGTTCGAACCAGGTAACTTCCATCTCATGGTGCCCGGCCGACAGGGTCAGGCTGGCAGACTTCTCGTGGTAGCCGTGCAGACCGTCATTGTCGATTATTCGGCTGCCGTTGAGGAACAATTCGCTGCCGTCATCCGATCCCAAATAAAAGATGTAGTTTCCGGCAACCGGTGCGTTGATACGCATCGAGTAGCGAAAGCCATAAAAATCACTACGCTGTCGCGCACCCAGGCTGATCGCACTCATCTTGCCGGTGGACACGGGTGTCAATGCGCTGAAGTCGGGCACACTGGACCAAGTACCTTCGTAGTATTCGTAGTCTACGGCGTTGTAGTTTGGCAGCGGGACAAGCCAGGGTTCTATCGGTTGAATAGCAATTCCAGGCCCCTGCCACTCGACATAGAATTCATCTCCGCCGGTGTTTTCGTAAAATGTGGTGATCAGATTATGCGGGCCAGCGGTCAGGTAAATTTGTCCGGAACTTTCAACCAGGCCGTGCAGCCCATCGTTGTTCACAACCTCGCTGCCATCGATGTAGAGTTTGCTGCCATCATCTGAATGAGTGTGGAACGTATAGTTGCCAGACGCGGGTACGTTCAATACGGCAGTATATTTGAAAGCGTATTTTTCAGACTGTGTACGCGGGTAGTCGGTGAAAGTGGCGAGCGTGCCCGTCTTTACTGCGGCGTAGTAGTCGAACGCCGGAAGATAATCCCAGTTGCCGTTGTCGTGATAGTACTCATAGACGATACTGTCGCGGTTGATCGCCGATGCACTTGCCTCATCCAGAAAGGTCTCCAGACTGACGTTCTTGATATAACCGCTAAGCGGCAGTGCAGTGGATCCGGTGCTGCCAGTGCTTTGTTGTGCTGCGTATGAACCGATCGCCTGACCGAGATAGATTTCGATGTCTTCAGCGTGTGCCTGTCCGGTACAGAATGTGATGAGTGCGGCAAACGTGACACAGAGCCAGTGGTCTGATTTGGCCTTGGTATCGACACTGTCAGGTAAAATCTCTATCCAATTGAGCGCCATCACAGATGTTTATCCTTTGTGGCCGCGGTCAATTTTGATTCGGTTCATCGTCTGTAACGACCGTGCCTTCTCTTCTCGCATCGGCGAAGCCTGTGTCGAATTTATGCACTGACTGGAGCAGGTAGCGGAAACGCGAATCGCGACACGCCTTGCCCTCTCGACAATAACTTTTCTGCTAGTATGGCTCTGGATGTATGCCTATCCTTAGGGGGATAAAATGCCACTGGAACCGCTGGTGTCAGCCAAATGGCTGAAGAAAAACCTCGACAATGTCATTGTGGTCGACGGCACGTATTTTCTGCCCAACCTGAATCGAGACGCGCAGGCTGAATACGAAGCCGGGCACATACCCGGCGCGGTTCGATGGGATATCGATGCGATAGCCGATACCGACTCGTCGCTCAGCCACATGATGCCCTCGGCCGATGTGATTGCTCGTGAAGCGGGTGCCAGAGGCATTGCCGCCGACTCGGCTGTCGTCGTCTACGATCAGCTGGGTATTTTTTCTGCCGCAAGAGTCTGGTTGACATTCAAGGCGGCCGGTCACAAGCAGGTCGCCGTGTTAGACGGGGGGCTGCCCGCATGGCAGGGTGAATTGCAAACCGGGCCACAAGCGCAAGTGACAGCGGTCGAATACGGCGCCGTATCGGCCACCAAAACCACCGTCGATCGTGAGGCCGTTCTGGTCGCGCTGGAAGACTTCAGCGCGGTGGTGGTAGATGCGCGATCAGCCGAACGTTTTGCCGGGATTGCGCCCGAGCCGCGTCCCGGTCTGCGCGGCGGACACATGCCGACTTCAGTAAGCCTGCCGCACACCGAACTGATAGACGATACCGGCAGATTGAAGTCGCGCGCGGTGTTGCGAGGGATATTTCAGGATCATGGTGTCGATCTGGAGATGCCCGTTATCACAAGTTGCGGCTCGGGGGTGACTGCGTCGATAATAACCTTCGCGCTGGCGCTGTTGGGCAAACCGTCACTGGTCTACGATGGCTCGTGGTCCGAATGGGGTCAGCCAGAGCTGGATATGCCGATCATATCTGCCGAGTCGACCTAACCGCCTGAGCCTGCGATTTTCACTGGGCGATCTTCACTGGACAGTCAATGATAACTTCAATTATCGGTCTCGCGTTTGGCGCGTTTTTGGGATATCTCTTCACCGACTTCATGACCTTTCTCGCGCCGGTGCGCCAGGCCGTGAGAGGACTGATTGACAATGCCCGGCAAATGCTTGTCAGCCTGACGGGTTCGATGAGCCAGGGGCCGCTGATTCAGATTGGAATCCTGGTTCTTTTGGTGTTACTGGTGCTGTGGTTGATTGGTTTTAGCACGTCGGTGATTCTGGGGTTCATTCTCGGTGTGGTGTATAACGATAAAGTTGAAGCCATACCGTTTGTGTCCGGCCTGGCCGATTCGATCAAAAGTAAATTACTCGCTGGCACGAAAAACAACGACGGTAAAGGCGAATAGGCGTACCGCATGGCGGCAAACGCGCCCCACCTGTTCGCACCGCTTGCGATTGGATCCGTTCGGTTGCCGAACCGGATCGTCGTCTCGCCAATGTGTCAGTACAGCGCGCAGGACGGTTGCGCCAACGCCTGGCATCAGATGCATCTGGGCAGTCTTGCAATCTCTGGCGCCGGGTTGTTGATGGTCGAGGCAACTGCAGTGGCACCAGCCGGTAGGATCACCCCTGGCTGCCTCGGCATCTATGATGATGCCAGCAAAAGAGCACAGCAGCAGCTTGTCGAAAGCATTAGGGCGGTGTCCAATATTCCACTGGCGCTACAGATTGGCCACGCCGGGCGCAAGGCGTCCAGTGCAGTACCCTGGCAGGGCGGTCAGTTGCTCCCCGCTGCCAATGGTGGCTGGCGGACAATCGCGCCCTCGGCACTGGCGCAACTGCCGGATGAAACGCCACCACAGGCCATGTCGCAGGCCGAAATTACGGGCCTGATCGACGATTTTGTCGCGGCCGCACTGGCTGCCCGCGAAGTTGGTTTCGATATGCTGGAGCTGCACTTTGCCCATGGTTATCTCGTGCATCAGTTTCTGTCGCCACTGGCCAATACGCGCACTGACGAATACGGCGGCTCTGTCGAGAATCGAATTCGGCTGGCGGTGGCGATATTCACTGCGGTAAAGGAAGCTGTCGGTAGTGACTTGTCGATCGGCGTGCGATTGTCGGCGACCGACTGGGTTGAACAGGGCTGGGACATTGAACAGAGCAAACTGCTGTGCCAGGCGCTCGATCAACTCGGTTGTGCATTTTTCGACGTCTCCTCCGGCGGGGTGTCACCGGCGCAGCAGATTCCGCTGGCGCCTGGCTATCAGGTCGATTTTGCGCAGCAGATAAAACGGGTCGTGAACGCGCCGGTAATGGCTGTGGGGCTGATTACCGAGCCCGATCAGGCACAGGATATCGTCACATCCGGAAGAGCCGATCTGATCGCGATGGCCAGAGCGTTTCTATTTGATCCGCGCTGGCCGTGGCGAGCAGCGGCGGCGTTGGGTGCCACAGTGGTACCGCCGCCGCAGTACAGTCGCTGCCTGCCGAGGGGATCGGCGCCAGTGTTTGGCGATCCCCGGATAGGCCAGCGTTAGGCGCGTGTGGCACGAACTGCCATTTCAGCTTGAGCCGCTGCCAGCGTCACTGGTATAAAGTGCGGGCACCGAGTGTCCACCAGTTCGTCGATACAGGAATCTGATATGACTGCTCCCTATCGTGCCGACCACGTCGGTAGCCTGCTTCGCCCTGATCCGGTCGTTCAGGCGCGCGTACAGCATTTGCAGCAGGGTACCCGGTCTGCCGCCGAGTTGCGCCAGATCGAGGACGATGCCATCGTCGATGCGGTCGCGATGCAGGAGTCCGTCGGCCTGCGTGCGGTAACGGACGGTGAGTACCGTCGCGCGTTCTGGCACTACGATTTCATGGGCGGACTCACCGGGCTCGACCTGGTCTCGAGAGATGAAAACGAAGGCGTTCAGTTCGACGGCGTCAAGTTGCCACCGGTATTCCCGACCATCACGGCAAAGCTCGATTTCCCCGACGATCACCCGATGCTCGACCACTATCGCTACGTCGCGGGCAAAACAGGCGTGCAGGCCAAAATTTCCATTCCCGGGCCGAGTTGTTGCCATTTTCGGACCGCTCCTGCCGATATCAGCCCGCCCGAGTATCAGGATGTGCAGGTGCTGCTTGATGACCTGGCTGCGACCTACGCCAAAGCCGTCGATGCGTTTTATCAGGCGGGCTGTCGCTACCTGCAAATGGACGACATCTTCTTCGCCTACCTGTGCGATCCAAAACACCGTGCGACCAAAGAAGCCGAGGGATTTGATCCCGACTGGCTGATCGGCGCCTACGCAGACACGTTGGAAAAGGCCATAGCCAATCGGCCGCAGGACATGACCATCGGCATGCACCTGTGCCGTGGCAATTTTCGCTCGACCCACGCCGCCGAGGGCGCCTATGATCCGGCGGCTGATGCGATTTTTAACCGCACCAGCATCGACGTCTACTTCATGGAGTACGATACCGATCGCGCGGGCGGGCTGGAGCCGCTCAGGCTGTTGCCGAAGGGTAAAAAACGCGTCATGCCGGGGTTCATCACCACTAAGAGTGGCGTGCTGGAAAGCGTTGATGACGTCCAACGGCAGCTCGACAAGGCCGCTGGCTTTGTCGATATCGATCAGCTCGGCATCGCGCCGCAGTGTGGTTTCGCTTCAACGGAACACGGCAACACCCTGAGTCAGGAAGAACAGCGCCGCAAGCTCGAGTTGGTCGTGCAGGTGGCTGAGCGAGTCTGGGGTGGCGTCGAGGCCTGATCGCCGCGCCAGTGCCGTAGCAGGAGACTCGGTTCGATCGTGCGATAGCTCACATCTGGCCAGAACCTTGATTGCAAGGAACTGGACGGGCAATCGTGAGCGAAAACAGGTTGACCTGACGGGCATAGCTGCCTAAAATTAGCGGTTTTGCAATCTGACGGGACCATTGCGCCCGGGTCTTGTGTGGGAGACATCATGTACGCGGTAATCAAAACCGGCGGAAAACAATATCGGGTCGCCCCCGGCGATCGACTCAAGGTCGAGTCACTGGTAGCCGAGCAGGGGTCGACAGTCAGTCTCGGTTCCGTGCTGATGCTGAGCGATGGCGACAACATCACAGTAGGTGCGCCTGAAATCGACGGTGCCAGCGTGTCAGCTGAAGTGTTGTCGCACGGGCGCGGCAAGAAGATCGAAGTGATCAAATTCCGTCGTCGCAAGCACTATCGACGGCAAATGGGCCATCGCCAGAACTTCACTGAACTGCGCATCACCGGTATCACCGGCGGTGACGGCCAGACCATGGCCAGCGCCCCGGTCGTTGCCAAGCCGGCCCCGGCACCAGAGCCTGCTCCAGAGCCGGTAGAGGCTCCATCTGAAGCACCAGCGGCCGAAGCCGGCGGTGGTCCGCGATTCAAAGGGCTGGATGCGCCGCAGGGTGACAAAGATGATCTGACCCGTATTAACGGTATCGGGCCCGTCATTGAGGAAACCCTCAACGGCATGGGAATCTTCCATTTCCATCAGATTGCGGCCTTCACCGAATCTGACATCGAAATGGTCAACGATGACATCAGTTTCCCCGGCCGGATTGAACGGGAAGAGTGGATCAAACAGGCCAAGGAACTTGCTGCACAGTAAGCCACTCTTGACCGACTAGAAAAATGGCGCCGATGGCGCCATTTTTTTTGCCCATCAAAAAACACCGCCGCCGGGAGGGTATGCCGTGTTCACCAAAGCTATTGTTCGAAGACCCTGCGAAAACATGGTCAATGGCCTGACCACGGCCGCCTTGGGTGCGCCGGACTATGCGTTGGCGCTGGAGCAACATGCCGACTACACCGCCGCCCTGATCGAATGTGGACTGCAGGTCGATTGCATTGAGGCCGACAATCAATATCCCGACAGCACTTTCATCGAGGATGCTGCTTTGGTAACGGCGCAATGGGCGATCGTGACCCGCCCCGGTGCCGATACCAGACGCGGTGAGACGGCTGCCGTGCAGTTGCAACTGTCACAGCATTTCCCGATGATCTACACTATCGAGGCGCCTGCGACACTCGATGCTGGCGACGTGATGATGGTAGGCAAACATTTTTATATCGGCCTTTCCGAGCGCACCAACCAGGCGGGCGCAGAGGCGCTGATCGCGCAGCTTCAATCGCTGGGTTGTTCTGGCTCCGCTGTGCCGATGCGCGAGATGTTGCATCTAAAAACCGGACTGAGCTACCTGGAGAACAACATCCTGCTGATCAGTGGTGAATTCATCGGCAATCCGCTGTTCGAATCCTATGATTGCATTGAGGTCGATCCCACAGAGGACTACGCGGCGAATAGCGTCTGGATCAATAACACGGTACTGGTGCCGGCCGGAAACCCGCATACCTCACAGGCGATAAAAAACGCAGGCTATCAAGTGCGTGAGGTGTCGGTCTCTGAGTTTCGCAAGCTCGACGGCGGGCTTAGTTGTCTATCGCTGCGGTTCTAGCCCGTATTCACGATATTGAGGGTGTCTTGTCTCTTTTTTAGATAGTCCGAACTGGCCTTGGCAAATCTTAGCGTCAGTGGAACCGATCTATCGAATAAGGTGCTAGATCGATATCCGTCTTATTCTGAGTGATGAGCTGAGCCAGCAATTGCCCGGTTCTGGGGCCGCCGGTCAGCCCGACGTGCTGATGGCCAAAGCCGACAAACAGATTTTTCAGTTCCGGCACATGGCCGATGACCGGAATTGAATCGATCGGTGCCGGTCGATGCCCCAGCCATTCGCGAGTTTCTCCCCATTTTAGGCCCGGTATCACCTGGTGTATCTGGCGTTTGAGCAGTTCT
The DNA here is from genome assembly GCA_964646405.1 of uncultured Granulosicoccaceae bacterium. Classification (GTDB taxonomy): domain Bacteria; phylum Pseudomonadota; class Gammaproteobacteria; order Granulosicoccales; family Granulosicoccaceae; genus CAKZSB01. The sequence goes on from CAZYDV010000106.1 coordinate 14,258, forward strand.
ATCGGTGCCTGGCTGGCGCCGGCAACCAGCCCGCCAAACTCCACCATGCCGGCCACCCGCAAGCGTCCATCCATCGGCGTCAGCACGAATTTCCCGGAGGCGATCATTGACGGTGCGCGCGGCACGATACTGGGCTCGTAGAGTTCGATGTGATAGCCGCGCTCGGCTTCCAGTGGCACGTGGCGGCCGACCATTTTTAATAGCTTCGCCGACCACGCACCCGCGGCCAGCACGACTGCACTGCCGATGATGGGCTCGCCACCAGCTCTGACACCGCTGACCTGTCCGTTTTCGCGAATGATATCGTCGACATCCGCTCGAATGATCTGTCCGCCGTTGCGCTCGAAGTGGCCGGCCATGTGTTTGACATATGCACCCGGATCGCTGATCCGGCCGTGATCGTGTACCGAGCAGGCAAAGCTCAACCCGTCGCCGAACACGTCATCGAACGCCCGAAACGCATCGCCTTCGTATTCGGTCCAGTTAAAACCGTGTTCGCGTCGGGTCTCCCAGCCAAAACGGTCTGATTCAAAGTGCGCTCGATCGCGATAGACGTAGACGTACGGCTCGTCGCTTATCCAGCGCTCAGCACCGGTCTCGGCGGCCAGGGATTGATGATCGCGCAGGCTGTTGCCTAGAATCGGGGTTAGTGCTGTGGCGATAGCGGCGACTTTGTCGGGCTTACAGTGTGACAGGTACTGGCTTAGCCACGGCAGCATGCGAGGCAGGTAACTCCAATTTACGAACAGGGGTTGGTTCCGATCGAACAGCATACCGGGGGCCTTGCGGATCAGGCCCGGCACCGTCACAGGCACCACCGATGCTGATGCCAGCACCCCGGCGTTGCCGTAACTGGTGCCGCCAGCCGGGCCCTCGCGATCGATGACGATGGACTGACGGCCTGCGCGTTGCAACCAGATCGCGGTGGCAATACCGACGATGCCCGCACCGATAATAATCACCGGTGCATCGTGCTGATCCCTGAGGTCCGTCATCTGGTGTTCCTGGTCATGCTGCTGGTTCAATATAGTTATTTTGCGCTAGTTTGGCGCGGAAGTGTGTAAGGTGAATGTGAACGTTCAACGCAATATCATGACAGCCCCTCGCCGTGACGCCGGTCGTCTCGTTGCAATAGAATCAAACTAATCAAGGCGATCAGGTGGAGTCACTGGCATGTCTGTGTCCTTTAGTATGATTCAATGCATTCAACGTTGTGTGAACGACGATGCGGCGCTGGTGCGCAGAGGTCGCTATGTCACACTGGTGTTTTTGTTGGGTGTGGGAGAACGGGACTATCTGTTGTCGATTGACCGGGGGCGCGTGATCGCTATCGTGCCTCGCACACTGGCAACACAGACCGGGCGCTTCACGGTCAGGGCTGACGCGCCCACCTGGATCGAACACTGGAAGCCGCTGCCGGCGCGCAACTACCACGACCTGTTCAGTATGTTGCCCGCGAAACTTGCCGTCATCGACGGCGATCTGTTGCCGCTGATGCAAAATCTGCAGTACTTCAAGGATGTGCTGGCCAGCGTGCGATCCAGGGGAGCAGCCGATGCCGCAGTTTGAGCCCATCATCGGTCGCTATTTTTCGATGGACATCGCCGGCGAGACTTGCCGTCTATACGTTGAGGAGGCCGGCAGCGGCGTACCGCTGGTGTGTCTGCATACTGCAGGTTCAGACGCCCGACAGTTTCGCCACCTGATGTGCGACGCCGATATCACTGACCATTACCGGGTGATCGCGTTCGATCTGCCCTGGCATGGCAAGTCCAATCCACCGGATGGCTATCGTGAGCGCGAATACCAGTTGACCACCGATCTGTACAAAGAGATCGTTATGTCGTTTTGTCAGGCCTATGAACTGACGAATCCCGTTGTCATGGGGTGCTCGATGGGTGGTCGCATCGTCCTGCATCTGGCGCTGGAACAGGCCGAGTATTTTCGCGCCGTGATTGCACTTGAGGGCGCCGATAAACTCGACGCCTACTACGATCTGGACTGGCTGCACCGTCCGGACGTTCATGGCGGCGAGGTCTGTGCCGCGTTTGTCAGTGCACAGGTAGCGCCACAAAGCCCTGATAACTACCGTTGGGAAACACTATGGCACTATATGCAGAGTGGTCCGGGGGTCTTCAAAGGCGATCTGTTTTTCTACTGGCACGACGGAGATTTCGATAATCGTTCAACACTGATCGATACCGAGGTCTGTCCGGTTTATCTGTTGTCAGGCGAGTACGATTGTTCCTGTACGCCGGAGCGCACGCTCGCCACCGCCGATCGCATCAAAGGGGCCACGGCGGTCATTATGGAGGGCATGGGGCATTTCCCTATGTCAGAGAACCCGCAGGTATTCAAAGCCCATCTGATACCTGTGCTGGAGCAGATTCTGTCTGCCGGGTAAGCGGCAGGTATCAGGTAAACGATCCGAAAAATGCGGTGATCAACGACACAATGCCGCTGAGTATCAGTACCAGCAACAATAGCAGCACTGCGTTGAGCGTCCATTTTAAAATCAGATACAAGCCGCGATTGGTGCGTTTGAGCTCCTTGGATTTTGCCAGTATCGGCGAGAGCCGGAAGAAGGTCTGGCTGAACAGCCCCGATTTGTCCTCGGCGAGATTCGGCACCAGCAACTGGCTGCAGATTTTCTTGTAGAAAAAATTGAACACGCGCCCGGGCAGAAACATCGGTCGCTCGATATCGCACATCAGAATCAGGCGCGTGGTTTCGGTGTCATTGTGGGCATGGTGCAAGTAGGTTTCGTCAAACAGCAACGGCTGCCCGTCGCGCCACGAGTGCACATTGTTGTCGATGCTGATGTAGCAGCGATCGTCGTTTGGCGTACTGAGTCCCAGGTGATAGCGCAGCGAGCAGGCAATCGGGTCCAGATGTCGGGTCAGTTTTGAACCCGGCGGCAAAACGGTGAACATGGCGCCATTGACGAATTTCGCCTGCGACAGGATTTCCACCGTTTTTGGGCACAGGCGGGCTGCGGAATTGTGCACAGTGCCGTACCAGGTCAGATAGAATTTACTCCAGCCGTACTTGTAAAAGGTGCGAAACCCGACGTCATAGTAGCTCTGGTTGTCGGCGTCTGTCGTCGCATCGAAGTACCCGTTGCGGTGCAGCTCCAGTGCCTCGTCACGCAGTACTTCCCAGTTGTCGCGCAGCACCTGCAGTTCCGGGTACTGGGCCAGATCCAGAATCGGCTCACTGGCCTTACGCTGTGAGAAGCCATACAAAAACACGTTGAGCGGCGCGAAGATGGGCCAGCCCTTTCGAAAGTACTCGATCGGTCCCGAGAACCGTACGTCACCGCGAAACCGGTACACGTAGACCAGTGACAGGGCCGGGAACAGAATAAAGCAGATGAACGCGATGCTGATGGTCGACATACAGAGTTCTTAATTTCGACACGAGGCGTCGAGTGAGTGGATGTGCCGTTATATTGTCTGATGACTGCTCGCCGCAGCGTATGACAGTTCATCCATTCGATTGAACCGATCCGCCAGGGTGATGGGCCGCTAACGGCCAACATTGGCCCTAAGCCGATCGCGTGCGTATTCTCTGCGGGTCGAACAACACCGGAGAGACCATGCAAACCATCGGATTTATTGGC
>CAZYDV010000107.1:0-17767 GCA_964646405.1 uncultured Granulosicoccaceae bacterium
CGGCCGCCGCTACTGCTGCCGCAACCATCGATTCGCTGGACACTGAAATTGATGCTATCACTACTGCTCGCGCTAACCTCGGCGCCATGCAAAGCCGGTTCTCAAGTGCGATCAACAACCTTCAGATCGGCATCGAGAACCAATCCGCCGCTCGCAGCCGAATCGTTGACGCTGATTTTGCTGTGGAGACTGCTAACATGACTCGTGCCAGCATACTGCAACAGGCCGGCACAGCCATGGTCGCCCAGGCCAATGCCGCACCCAGAGGAGTACTGCAACTACTTGGATAAACCAATTTACTCTTGATCCCTAACGGGGGGGCACGCCATGCCTCCCCGTTTTTGTAATTCAGACACCCACCGTGTCGCTCCAACTCTCCCTCCCGAACATCTCCCCCGCCCCAACGAGTTACAATTTTTTTGTGATCATGGGGTCAAGGCATCAAAAACTTTTCCGACTACTGTAGTAGACATTGTTTATGTGAACTGGTCCACAGTGACCTCGACCAAACGGAATTGCCTATGATTACTGCAGCGGGTGCTGGCTCAGGGCTGGACATCGAGAATATCGTTAACCAGCTTGTTGCTCTTGAAGAACAGCCGATCAATGCACAACGTCTCAGACGCTCCAGTGTAGATGTACAGATCAGTGACTACGGCAGCCTGAAAAGCACGCTGAGTGATTTGGAGTCGGTGGCCGAGAAATTGGGCGATGAAAGCCGATTCGGTGCGTTTGTAGCAGAGACCAGTGATGAAGATATTTTCACCGTCGAGACATTGGACGGTACGCAATCCCACAACCACACCATTAATGTGATCTCTCTGGCCACATCCCACCGGATGGTGTCCGATCCCTATGCATCAGCGACCGATAGCGTGGCAGCAGGTGACTATACGTTTGGATCAGGGGATGAGAGTTTCACGATATCCCTGGCCACCAGCGATAACAGCCTGCTGAACTTCGCCTCGCTGATCAACAACAGCACCGACAATACAACAATCGAGGCGAGTGTACTCAATGTTGACGATGGCAGCAGACTGGTACTGACCGCCAGAAACGCAGGCGTTGACAACGTCATTACCGCACCGGCCGGATTCTCGGAGTTGACGGCGGCGAGCGATGCCCAGTTTGAAATCGATGGTCTTGCCGCCACCAGCAGCACCAATACCGTGACTGACGTGGCCCCCGACCTGTCTATCGAACTCAAAGCGATCGGCACTGCGAACATCATATCCAATAGAAGTACCGATAGCATCGTCGAACTACTGGAGGAATTTGCCAGCGGATACAACGCGATGGCCAACACCATATCACGACTGAGTGAGGGCTCACTCGATGGTGAATCACTGACGCGCCGCATACAATCGGCCGTACGAAACGACTTCTTTATCGACATTGTACTGGATGAGTCGAATCCCTCTGAAAGTCACTCGATCTTCAACAATGGTCTGACTTTCGACAAAACGGGTCAGTTGAGTGTCGACCGAGAACGGCTGGACGATGCCATCTCGACTAACTCATTCCAGCTCCAGCAGATATTCACTAATCCGGACAACGGCTTCGCCGCGCGAATGGAAGCCACATTGAATCGATTCACAGAGCTGTCTGGCGCGATCGACACCAGAACAGATTCACTACAAGCCAATGGCAATACGATCGACGACAACATCGATCGTATGGAGCGACGGCTGGAACAAACTGAAATCCGATACAGAAGACAGTTCGGAGCGATGGACACCCTGATTGCACGTCTGCAGTCGAGCGGTGATTATCTTGTTCAGCAACTAGCATCACTCAATAACTAATTAATCGCTAGTTTCGTTGTATAACGCTCGGAGACACAACCCCAATGACATTGGCATTTGCTTCCAATGCAGCCAAGGCCTACGGTGAGGTAGGCCGGCGATCGGAGATTGAAGGCGCTTCACCGCATCGGTTGATCGAAATGCTGCTCGCGGCAGCCGGCGAGAATCTGCGCCAGGCGCGAGAAGCCATCATCAACAATCAACGTGAGAAAAAACATCAGGCACTCAACAAGTGCATCGATATTCTCTCTGAGCTGAATTTGTCGTTGAACAGCGAAGGAGGCGGTGAGATTGCGGAGAATCTGAGCGCATTGTACGGATATATGCAAAATGAACTTATTCTGGTGAATCGTGATGGAAATATCGACAAGCTTGATCAGGTCATTCCTATCCTCGATGATTTACATAGTACCTGGATTACAATAAAACCAAAAGGAGTTGAGTAATGGCTAACCTTCAATTCGAGCGAATTGTACAGATCACTGAGGTGATGCATCAATATGCCCGCGTTGGCAATTGGGAGCAGGTACAGTTGTCTGACAGCAGGCGACAACAGCTTCTGGACGACGCCATACTCGCTCAGACAATGGTCACCAATGAGCAGGGTCTGGAAAAGATACAGGACCTGAACAACAAAATTCTGGAACTTGCTCGAAAGGACCAGCGCAGACTCCAGTCGGATCATCAGAAAACCCGGCACAACCTGCAGAAGTGCTCAGCCTATCTGGAAACCAGCCGACGAAGTAAGTAGCAGCAACAGTCCAATCAACAGGTAGTGAGATTGGATGATATTAATCCAGATTGGCCTGACTCAACGGGCGAACCCGGCACGGTAGATCGGTTTCTTTTATCGATTGCCTCTGACCTGTTGATACCGCCAGCACCAGTAGGGACTGCTTACTCAGCAATCTGATAGTGGATTGGGTGATCCGGATGATCATCCGGTCCTGTTTTTACAATGGACGTAGTATCGGTTACAGGGAGCTTTGCAAGTGGACATCGCTACAGTCGTCGGCTTCGTCGGCGCGTTCGGGGTAATCATCGGCGCCATTGCCATGGGTGGCAGCGGCAATACATTCGTCAATATACCCAGTTTGGTTGTTGTCATCGGCGGTACCTTTGCGGTGACGTTGGGACAAATATCGCTGGGGCAATTCCTGGGCTCATTCAAGGTGGGGTTGGGTGCATTTTTCCACAAATCCTCTGCCCCGGAAAAGCTGATCGAAGAGGCGATCGAACTGGCCAATATCGCACGTAAGGAAGGCATTCTTGCACTTGAGGGGCGCGAGATCGAAGATGAATTCCTGAAAAATGGCGTGCAGTTCTGCATCGACGGCCAACCCCCTGAGATCGTAAACAAAATGCTGTCGCGGGATATCAACCTGTCGCTCGAACGGCAGAACATCAGTATAAAAATGTTCAAGTCGGTGGCCTCCGCGGCCCCTGCGATGGGAATGATCGGCACCCTGATCGGTCTGGTACAGATGCTGGCGAATATGTCAGATCCAAAATCGATCGGACCGGCGATGGCGGTGGCGCTGCTGACGACACTCTACGGTGCCATTATCGCCAACGCGATCGCGGTGCCCATCGCCGAAAAACTCAAGGCTATCAGCACTACCGAGCGCATCAACAAGCTGATCATTCTGGAGTCGATCAACGGCATACAGGAAGGCACTAATCCGCGGGTTCTGCAGCAACTGCTCACTACCTTTTTACCCGAGAACAAGCGTGATGCGCTAAACGAAGAAGCCAAGGCCTGACCCGTCGGCGATCAGACTGAAAATGGAAGGAACGCACCATGTCAGATGACGCTCCAGTCGAGGAAGAAGAAGACGATCAGGCGTGGCTTGCCACCTTCGCCGACCTGATGTCGCTGCTGATGTGCTTCTTCGTACTGCTGCTGTCGTTCTCGGAGATGGATCTGGACAAGTATCGTCAGATCGCCGGATCGCTGCGCACCGCATTTGGTGTGCAACGGCAGATCGAAGCGCCAGATCCACCCAAGGGCACAAGCTTCATCGCACAGGAGTTCACCCCCGGAAAACCGGTGCAGATTCCGGTCGATGTCACCAAACAGGAAGCGGACAAAGACAGCGGTAAGGAGAAGGAAAAGGAAGAAGCCGAATTGAGTGAATTGATCAAGAAGCTCAGCGAGATCCTGGCACCCGAGATTGAGAGCGGTGCGATAGAGATGGTCACCATCGACGGTGAACTGGTGGTGCGGATTCTCGAAGGCGATTCTTTTCCATCAGGTAGCGCGCGCCTGCAAAAAAGTTTTTATCCCATACTCGAGCGCCTGGCGGGCGGACTGGATGACAACACTGGCCGAATTGTCGTTGCCGGACACACGGATAACGTCCCGATCGCCACCCGCGCCTATCCATCTAACTGGGTGCTGTCATCGGCACGTGCCGCGAACGTGGTGCATCATCTGTCGACACTGGCAAGCTTCGAACCCGGGAAAATCGAAATGCGAGCCTATGCCGATACCCGGCCGCTGGCAGATAACGCGCTAGCCGAAAATCGCGCCCGCAATCGTCGGGTGGAGATTATTGTCACCTACTCGAACGATCCAGCCGATGAGGACGAGGCATCACCGGTAGCGAACGCCGACGACGCAGCCACGGATGAAACCACAGGCGAGCCTTCGGCAGCCGCGGCGCTGGATGCGACAGCAACACCAACGCCGCCTGCCGCTCCGGCGCCTGCAGTAGTGCCTGCTGCGACGAACACACCGGCGACGACGGTGGCTCCGGTACTGCCAGCGTCGGTTCAACCTCCACCGCCACTGGAGCTCGAACCGGAAATCGATGAACCTGAAATTAGAATCGAAAGTGAATGACCATCATGACTCAAACCAATCGTCGTGACTATGTTCGAATCGAATCCCGCATCGGTCTTAGCTGGGAGCGAATCGCGGCGGACCTGTCGGCTGAACAGTTACAAATGACATTCGAGCAGCGCAGTCGTTCGATCGGTATGATGTCGGAATTGAATCATCGCAGCGAGGAACTGACACCTGCCATGCGGATGATTACCGAAAAACACCCGGAAATCGCACAGTATCTGAAGTTCTTGCATTCAACCATCGAGCACCTGGCTGAGCAAGTGTCCAACAACAGCAGTCGGCAGGGTGACAGCGATCACCTGCAGGACGTGGTGATATCGGCAGCCGGTATCGAATTCAACTGCGCCGAGCGTTGCGAGGTGGGCGACCGACTCGAGATCGTATTCAGCCTGCACCCGTCAACAGCGCGCATGCTGGTGGTCGGCGAAGTGTTGCGAGTGGATGAGATCAGCGTAGACAATCAGCCCCAGTGCAGGCTCGCACTGGCCTATCGTCACATTCGCGATGCTGATCAGGAACTGTTGATCCGCCACATTCACCGCGCACAACTCGACGAGCTGCGCCGTGCGCGAATGGATCGCAAAGCGGCCTGAGTTTACTGCGCTAACAGCAGCGTGCCGTGCGGCGCTCTAGCCGTTGCTCTTGCTCGAACCATAGACCGCCACCAGCAACTGCGACTCAGCTGGTCGCAAGGCATAGCGCCGGGCAATCTCCACAGCGCTGGCACCATTTCGCGCCGCCTTGATGGCATCGAGGGAGGCGCCGGTCACGCTCTGATTCTGTCGGTCCAGAGCGAGGCGAAGATTGTGTATCTCTTCAGCCTGCAGGCGCGAGTGCTCTTCGAGGTCGGACAGCCGCCCCGTGAGCCCCTGCACCACGACCGTGACGGAATTTAGTTGGGTTGCAGCTTCACGCCGCAATTTCACCAGCGCCCGGATAACCAGGCCGGCGGACGCCAGAACGACTACCGACATAGCCGCCAACGCCAGATAGATTGTCAATTGTTCAGGCAATGTCGTAGCGCTTTTTCAGGATGCGGCAGGGAGTGGTGATCATCTGACTAGGCTTCCAGCGACAAGCCGGCAAATTTGGTCAGATCAACGTCAGCCTCTTCATCCATTGGCTGCTCGGGTTCATCGGAAACGCTTTCCGAATCGGCAATCTCCTCGCGCTCTAGCCCTTCCTGGTCAAACGCGTACTCGACGAGACAACGAGCCGACGCTGGATTCAGCGCGTGTTGCGGCTGAGCACTGTCGGTCCACAGACAAACCCTGCCGGAAGATCGAATCATACAATCGATCGCGATACCGGGCTGGACGGTCTCGTCCAGTCGGGTCAATACGGTAGAGCCGATGTCGACACGGCTCGATATCTCGAGCAGATCGTCAATCGCGGTGCGCTGCGAGGTGGCGGGGGCGACCATCAGGTGTTTGATCCTGCGCCGGGTACTGCCCAGTGCAGTGAGTTTGTCTGGCCGGGTTCGATACGGGTTGATCGCGGGGGTGTCGACCAGCACCAGCTTTTTGCGTCGAAGCTGGGCGAAGATCTCATCGAGTTCATTTTCATTTCCGGCATCGTAGACCGGAATGCCCAGAGTGGCTCCAATCCCATTCAGCCGCCCGTTTCCACCGAGACAATTGTTGTCGGTGTTGATCAGCGCCATACCCGCCGTGGAGCCACCATCACTTAAAAATTGCGCTGCCATCTTGCCAATCACTGTGGTCTTACCGCTGCCACCCGGGCCGTGCACAATGGTGATGCCACCGGCCGACGGCAACTCGCACGACTCGACCGGCAGGAGTTTTTGCAAAGCACTGATGACATGACGTTCCGCAACCTCACCACCCTCAATCACTTTTGAGTTATTAATTAACTGCTGCACGAGTTGTGTTCCAATACCGATCGACATCAGCTGTGCAGAAACTTTCAGCTGATTTTCGTTACCGGTGCCCGGCAGCGTGCCACCTTGCGCGAGACCTTCGAGAATGCCGCGCAGCTGACTTATTTCATCCCTTACATCGTAGGACAGGTTTTGCCCTTTTGCACGAGCAGATTGTCTACTCGGCGCGTTTCGAACCGCAGCCGGTTTTCCGGCGGGCCGACCATCGTTTGACGCCTCGACATAACCGTCGGGATATTCCTCGATCAGGCTTTCGAGGTTGCCGGTCGCCAGCACTTCCACACCGTCTTCGATTTCCCGGTTAGAGACAATATACGCATCCGGTCCAAAGGCCTCGCGCACCTTGCGCATAACCGTTTGAGAGTCCTTGCCTGTAAAACGCGTGACGCTCATCGCTAGTTATCCCTCGCCGAGTTATTGTGGTGTACTGATTGACCGAACCGCGCTTCGAACATCAGGCCGCCTCTGCCGCGTTGCCAATATTCGCTACCACGCGAATTTCCCGGTTGTCGGCAATCTCGCTGTAAGAAAGTACTTTCAAGGCAGGAATACTGTGCCGAATCAGGCGCGCAAGCCAGGGGCGAACTTTGGGGTTGACCAACAGCACGGCGGGTTGTCCGCTGGCCTGCTGTCGCTCTGCACTTTCAGCCAGAGACTTATAAAAACGCTCGGCAAGCCCCGGCTCCATACCCAGGCCGCTGACATCACCCGCCTGTTCGCCGGCCGAGATCGACTGTAGCCATATCTGTTCCAACTGATTGTCGACGGTAATGACATTGACAGCGCTCTGGGTGCCAGCGACTTGCTGGGTGATCAAACGGTTTAACGCAACGCGCACATTATCAGTAAGAATAGCAGGGTCTTTGATTTCTTCACTGTGCGCGGCCAGTGACTCGGCGATGGTGCGCATGTCTCGCACCGGGATTCCATCAGCCAGCAGGTTCTGCAGCACCTTCACCAGTACCGCCAGTGAGATCTTCTTTGGCACCAGGTCTTCGGCAAGCTTTGGCGCGGCGATGGCGAGTTTGTCGAGCCAGTTCTGCGCCTCGTCATGCCCCATCAATTGCTCGGCGTGACTTTTCAAAATTTCACTCAGATGCGTGGCAACCGTAGTACTTGGATCGACCACGGTATAGCCCAGCGACTGCGCGTGATCGCGCAGCGCCGGTTCAATCCAGATGGCCGGCATGCCAAAGGCGGGGTCGGTGGCCGCCGTGCCGCGCAAGGTTCCGGTGACGCCACCGGGGTCGATCGCCATTTCCAGTCCAGGATAGATCTCCGCGTCGCCGGCAATGACACCATGCACCGATATTCGATACTCGCCCGGCGCAAAGTCGAGGTTGTCGCGAATGTGTACCGGGTGAATCAGGAAGCCCAGATCATCGGTCAGCTTGCGGCGCACGCCGCGGATCTGATCGAGCAGCTTTCCACCCCGCTGTGCATCGACCATGCTCACCAATTGATAACCGACCTCTAAAGAGAGTACATCGCCGGCGCTGACGTCGTCCCAGCTCAGCTCAGCCGGTGCCGTCGGATCGGCGGGGGGTGCGTCTTCGGCCAACGCCTCACGCTGGGCAAGCGTGGCCCGGTACCAGCCAAACGCTCCCAGCACAGCGGCAAGCATCAGGAACATGAAATTCGGCATGCCCGGCACGAGCCCGAGTGAACCGATGATCGCGGCTGTAGTGAGTATCGCACGTTTATCGAGTGTGATCTGCTGAATCACCTGCTCACTCATGTCCTGCTCGACAGACGCACGAGTCACAATCAGTGCGGTGGCCATCGACAGCAGCAGTGATGGAATCTGTGCGGCCAGACCATCGCCGATCGTCAGCAGCGAATAATTGCGCGCCGCTTCGGCAAAGCCCAGATCGTACTGACCTACGCCGATCGCAAGGCCACCGAAGATGTTAATCAACAGAATCAACACACCGGCAATGGCATCACCGCGCACGAATTTACTGGCACCATCCATCGACCCGTAAAAATCCGCCTCGCGGGCGATCTCTTCGCGTCGGCGACTGGATTCTTCCTGATCGATGATGCCGGCATTTAGATCCGCATCTATTGCCATCTGCTTGCCCGGCATCGCGTCGAGCGTGAAGCGTGCGGTCACTTCCGAAACCCGACCGGCACCTTTGGTGACCACGACAAAATTGATGATCACAAGAATCGCAAACACCACAAGACCGACAGCGTAGTTACCACCGATGACGAAGTTGCCAAAACTCTCGATCACATTGCCGGCCGACGCGGTGCCGGTATGCCCTTCTTGCAGTACCACACGAGTCGAGGCTATGTTGAGGGCCAGGCGCAACATAGTCGCCACCAGCAATACCGCCGGAAAGGCAGAAAAAGACAGCGGCTTGAGGGTGTAGACCGTCACCAGCAGGACGATCAGCGATAGCGCAATATTGAACGTGAACAGCAGATCGAGACCCACCGGTGGCAACGGCAGCACCAGCATCGCCAACACCACAACAATAAGGAGCGGCGCTCCCAGACCGGCGCGCGAAAGCTCACCCATCGTTTGTTGCACCCGACTAGCCACTTGAATCTCCCTGCTCTGTCACTGACATCATCATCCACCATCACCCAGGTTAGTCGGGATCGATAATTGTTCGGGCCGCACCGGCTGTGAACCGCCTGATGATCGATACTCCTGCAATTGAAAAATGTAGGCTAAAACCTGCGCCACTGCCACATAGAGTTCGGTCGGAACTTCCTCGCCTGGTTGCACCTTGCGATACAACAGCCTGGCTAACAGCGGTGCACGGAACATCGGCACCTCGTGCTCACGCGCGATCTCGCGAATTCGCAAGGCCATATGATCTATTCCACTGGCGACTACTGTAGGCGCGCCCGACGATGACTGGTTGTATTTCAAGGCGACGGAGTAGTGGGTCGGGTTGACAATAATCACATCGGACGTCTTCACCGATACCAGCATTTCGCGATTGGCCGCCTCTTGCTGCAAGCGACGGATCTTGCCACGCACTTCGGGATTGCCGTTGGTCTCTTTACTCTCTTCCTTGACCTCTTGCTTGGTCATGCGCTGTTTGCGCTTGTGATCCCACTTCTGATAAGGCACGTCGATCAACACCACGACAATCAGCGCCACCGACAATGTACCGAACACCAGTACCATCAACCAGGTGCCACTGATAATGGCGGACTCTACGGGCTTTTGCCCCAATTGCAGATAGCGTTCGGCCAGGGTATGAAACAACCACCAGGCTACCAGCCCCAGCAATAGAAATTTCGCCATCGCTTTGACAAGCTCAATCAACGCATTCAGGCCAAACATTCGCTTGAAACCCGACAACGGGTTGAGCTTCGAGAACTTTGGCTCCAGCCCCTTCAGAGTGAATCCACTGCCCCCCATTAACAGCGGGCCGACAATACTGCCGACAACCATCAACACAAAAATGGGGGCAAGTGCGTCCAGCGCTGCCATCAGGTTATGGGAAAGATGACGCAGGGGAGTGGTGTCGTTGAGTAGCGTTGCGCGATCAATGTTGAAGTCCGCGCGCATTAACGTGAGGATGTCGGTGGCGACGGATCCACCCAACACCGCCATGGCCACTGTGGCGACCAGCAGCATCACCACCGTATTCAATTCGCGCGAGCGCGCGACCTCGCCTTTGTCACGCGATTCGCGCAGGCGTTTCTCGGAGGGTTCTTCGCTGCGTTCCTGGGAGGTATCCTGTTCTGCCATGTCAGCGCATCCGCAACCAGTCAGCAACAGATTCCATACTTTGCGAAATCAATCCCTGAAAGGTTCCAGCCACGACTGGCAACGTCAGCATAATGACAATGAAGCCGACCATCATCGTGACCGGAAATCCCACCGACAGAATATTTAGCTGCGGCGCTGCCCGAGTCATGACACCCATAATCAGGTTGACGGTCAGCATCGCGCACAGCGCCGGCACCGCAACCATGACCGCCCCGGTGAACAACACCAGCGACCACTCCATCACACGCCACAACATCGCAACTGAGACTGGCTCACCGATCGGCAGATAAAGAAAACTCACATCGATCAGTTCAATCAGCGCGTGGTGACCATTGAAAGCCAGAAACAACAGCGTGACAAACAACGAGTAGAACTGACTGACAATCGGAACCGACACACCGTTACTGGGATCGTTCATTAACGCGTAGCCCAATCCCATCGTGGTGGCGATACTCTCACCACCCATCACCACCGCATTGAAAACCAGCATCACCATGAAGCCCATCGCCACACCGATGAGCACCTGCGTGGCGGTGATCAATATTCCTTCGGCCGACAACGCCGGCACCGACGGTACCGCGCCGACACCGGGCAGAATCAGCATCGTGATCAGCACACAGAACCCTACCCTGATGCGAACCGGGATGTAGTTGGCTCCCAGCACCGGCGCCACCATCACCATGCCGGCAACGCGCACCAGCGGCCAGTAGAGGCTGCTCACCCAGCCACTGACGGTGGACAGTTCGACGTTCATCTAGCCTGGACTATGCAGCGGTGGGCGGGAAAAAATCGTTTTCATGAATGATCCAGGCTCAACAGACAATCAACCCAGAGTGGTCGGTATGACTTCCTGGACCAGTGTTCGCGTATAGTCAATCATTGTTGCCAGAATCCAGGGACCGGTGAAATAGAGTGCAGCTACCAGCACCAGCAGTTTCGGAATGAAACTTAACGTCATCTCGTTCACCTGGGTTGCCGCCTGAATCATACCGACCAGCAATCCGACCACTAGTGCCGATATCAACATAGGAGCTGCAATGTAGACCGTGACCAGCAAAGCCTGCTGACCAATCGAAATGACGGCGTCAGGCGACATGGCTGCCACTCCGGATCAACAGATGCAGCGCTGCGGACGTGGCACCTGTCATTGATAAAAACTCCCGGCCAGTGTGCCGAGCACCAGTGCCCAGCCATCCACCAGAACAAACAGCATTAACTTGAATGGCAGCGAGATAATCAACGGCGATAACATCATCATACCCATCGACATCAGGACACTCGCCACCACCAGATCAATAATCAGAAATGGTATAAACAGCAAAAAACCAATCTGAAATGCGGTTTTGAGCTCACTGGTGACAAACGCGGGCACCAGCACGTGAAACGGAACGTCAGCGCGATTGACGGGCGATGCCGTGTCAGACAGATCCATGTACAACTGCAGATCGCTGTCACGCGTTTGATTGAGCATGAATCCGCCCAACGGTTCGGACGCCACTTTCAACGCCGACGCCATGTCCATTTCATCGGCCATCCAGGGCACCACCGAGCGCTCATAGACATCCACGAAAACTGGCTGCATGACAAACAAGGTCAGGAACAACGCAAGTCCGAGCAGTATCTGGTTAGACGGTGTTTGCTGTGTGCCCAGCGCGGTGCGCAAAATGGCCAGCACAATGGTGATCCTCGCAAAGCAGGTCATCATTAACAAAAACGCCGGCAACAGCGTCAGCATGGTCATCAGGGCCAGAACCTGGAGGCTCACACTCCAGGTCTCGGCACCGCCCTGCTCTGTCGTCATGGTCAGCGCCGGTACACCGCTTTGCGCTATCGCACTGCCAGAGGCCAATGTCAGCACCAGTACGAAAGGCAAACACCAAAGCCCTCGCCACGCACACCACCTTCCGTCGCAATCGCTCATTGGCTTTGCCTCGTGCCCTGAGCCTGCAATTGCGCGGCAAAGTCCTTTTCCGTGTCCACTGCCACTGGCAAATCACCGCTGAACTCATGCAACCGTGATATACCCGCTGCACTCACACCCAGCAACAGGCGTTTATCTTCCACTCGCACGATTAGCAGACGCTCGCGAGCACCGAGCGCCATTTGCCCGATCACTTGTATAGAATCCGTACTGGCACCCATACCGCGCAGCCCTTTGGTCAGCCTAGCAAGCACCAGTACTACTGCCAGCACAACCACCAGCGCCAGTGCCATCTTCAGTATCTGCTCCACCCCCGGACTGACCGGCAAACGTGGCGCGTCACTGGCAGCAAGTCCCGGTGGCCACAGGCACAGGCCAGCCAACACCAGCCAGTACCTCAGATGATCGCGATAAACGATTCGCATGCGCTTACTTGAGTTTGTTCAGGCGTTCCTGACGGCTGACCACCTCGGTCAGTCGCACCCCGAATTTTCTATCGATCACCACGGCTTCCCCGCGTGCGACCAATGTGCCGTTCACCAGCACATCGAGGGGCTCGTCTACCATTTTCTGCAACTCGACGATCGAGCCGCTGGACAGATCCAGCAATTCTTTTATACGCATTTTGGTGCGGCCAATCTCCATCGACAGTGTGACCGGGATATCGAGCACAAGATCGAGGTTTTCGCCAGCCAGTCCCCCGTCACCGTCATTGGCAGAGGCTTCTGCTGCAGCGTCACTTGCCGCCAGTTCTTCCGCTACCGCACTTTCGGGCTGACTCATTGGTTATTTCCACCGGTTTTCATAGGTTTTTCGTTGTGGTACCAGTGCGTAATGCTGGCGGACACACAGCCATTGGACACACCGACTTCCGCCTCGAACAAAGGCGTATCAGCTACCAGAAATGAGGCTTTCTGACTACCTCCGAGTGGGATGAAGTCGCCATCCTTCAAGGCCAGCAACTGTCCTACCGTCAGGTGTGCGTCAGCCAGAACACCATTGACATCGACTTCACAGTTGTCGAGTCGGCGTCCCATTGAACTGGCCCAGCTACGCTGATTTTCTTCGCCACCATTGCCAAGGCCCGCGATTTTGCCCCGCAGCGGCATCAGCATGTTGTAAGGCAACAGCACATTAAACCGCGCCTTGCCCGCCGCCGTCTCGATCTCGTATTGCTTTAGCACACCGACGGATGCCATCGCCGCCGCATCGCGCACATCGCTGTGGTGGATCTGGCCATTGGCGTTCACCCGAGCGTTGAACACCTCACTCCAGACCAGATTCAGCGAGTGATAAATCCCTTCACACACGCGTTCGGATATCGCGCTCTCGGCAGCCGAAAGCTGTTTTCGTTCGCTGTTGAAATCCGCACCACTACCACCGCCAAAAAAACACTGTACAACCACCTGCACCAGCGCGTGTTCCACACACAGCAGACATCGGCCCTCCAATGGCTCCAGATCAAAACTGTACATAGTTGACCGCGGATTCAGACCCGCGACATAGTCCTGAAAACGCAATGTCCTGATACCGATGGGCACGATGGCGTTGTCGACGTGCAGGTTCTTCTCGATCCACTCGCCTGCCAGCACAGCGAGCTTGCCTTCAATCGTCTCCAGACCTGGAAACGATTCGTTCAGCCGATGCAGAGGATGCGCAAAGTCATACAGCGCCGCCTCCTTTCCCTGCGGGGTTGTGTAGGTCTGGCGCGGCACCAACAACTCGGCGTCGGTCTCGAACGCACCCTCATTAGATGCACCGTCAGCACTCTGCTCGCCATCCTCTTTGGAATCGGCTTCCGCGTCAGCTTCGCCCTCAGTGGCCTCTTCTTTGGAATCGCCTGCGTCTTCTTCATCTTCTTCGTCGGTGAAATCATCGCCAAAGCTTGTGAATTCATCGTCGTCGCCAGTATCGAGAAAACCGGAATCATCCGATTCTTCAGGTTTTTCGTCTTCTTCACCCGTCTGAGCAATTGGTATCACTTGCGTTCTCCCTGTCTGACAAAACGGACGTTACTGCATGACGAAACGCGTGAAGAACAGTTCGTCGATACGATCGGGCTCGTAGTGTTTTTCCACCACACCGTTAACCGTTGCGAGTGCATCCTCGCGTAGCGCCTGTTTGCCCTCCTCGGTATACAAGTCTTCGCCTGTGCCAATCGTGCTGAACAACAGCAGCAGGTCATTACGGATTTCGGGCATATGCGTATCCAATATGGCCAGCACTTTCGAATCGGTAGTCGCCACGGCAACATCTACCATCAGATATTGCTTGCGATCGCGCGGTCCGAAATTGACGACAAACTCAGGCATCAGGCTCTGGTAAAAAACTTCCAGCGGCTCCTCCTCCGCAACGGCGGCGGCGGCCACCGGCTCAACCGGCGCAGGCTTTAGCAGCACTGAACTGATGCCAACCGATATCCCTACCAGTGCCACGGCTCCAATACCAATCATCAGCATCTGTTTCATGAATAACCTTCCAGGAAGATGAACAAAAAATCGCCGAAACCGGATTCTTGTGCGATGCACAAAAATACTTCCGGCTATCGGAACCACCTTTCAATAGGCATACCAGAATTGAGACGTGTATCTCACTCGGTTCGTGACCGATTTCCCGAGAAACCGGGAAATGGAGAAGTGGGTAGCCGGCGGGAGCGCCGATGGTCTGAGTGACCAAAACAGCAGATCGAATGCCTGCTGGAGTTGAGGTACTACGGCGTTGTCATGGCGTCAAAGTTCGAACGTCCACGGGTGTACAGCCACTAACTTGACTGTATTCAACCGGGTTATGGTGCCACTGTCATTCAACAACAGACGACCCACGGGATTGGCGAATTATTGCGCCATGATAAATATCTCAAACTAGGCAAAAACATCCACCATTCCGCGATGGGAAGACTTCGCCGCATTCGCACCGTCTGTCACGGGCGCTCCGTCATCGACGCCGGTCAGGGCCTCGCTTGTCGTCTGGGACGGCTCACCGTCACCGCGGGCCTGCGAATACTCTGCCGACTGTTGCTGGTTGTTGCCAAGGCTGACATTCACTTCGGTAAAACCCTGCTGACTCAAATGCTCACGCAACCTTGGCAGCGTCTGTTCCAATACATCCCGCGTGGCAGACTGGGCTGCGTGAATGCTGACATTAAGCTGATCCCCCAGGGTCTCGAGCTTGATGTTCAAAGCACCCAGTTCAGCCGGATTCAGTTGCAAGGTGGCGCGCGCCATACCCTGTTCAATCATCCAGTTGATATTGGCTCGCACGCTGGCGTTAACCAGCCGATGCGCACCAGCGACCTCAGCCGATGGCGCAGACGTCGACAAGGAACCGGCCAATGTCGTCGATAACAATCCACCGACACTGTCGGTCAGCGCCGGTCGATCCGCGATCAGCGGTGTCGTCGAACTATCCGTCGGCGCCAGCGGTACCGGCGCTCTGGCTACCGCTTGCTGCTCTGCCTGTTGCGCGATGGCCACACGCGATTCAGCTATTGCAGGTTTTACCACCGGTGCAGGCTCTTCAGCGCGCTCCGCGGTATTTTTAATTACCGGTGCTGCGGGCTGAGCCGGCAGATCGGCGTCATCCGTGCCGCGCGCGACTGCCGGGGCTGCACCAGATGATCTCTGGGGATCAGCGGCAGACAACTCTGCAGCGAGTGCTGATCGGGCGGCAGCCGGTGCGACGTTCTGGGCACGGTCGATCGAATCATTGACTGCGGTGGTGGCACTATTTGGAAGTATCTGAGTGTGACGCTCATCAGCCACACGATCAGATTCGTGCGCTTGCCAATCGGACTGAGCCGTTTGCACCTGTGCATCGGGGTTTGTCCTTGCGGCGACAGCGGAATTCTGATCCGTCGACCCGGTACGAGACAGTACTTGCCCCGCTTGCACAAATGCGGGCTCGCCATCCGCCGGATCTCGTCCCTGTGCGAGTATTTCAGGCTGACCAGTGACAGCGCCGGATGGCGACACCAATCCTTGCGATTGCGCCCGCTCGTCAACGCTCGCCGCTGCAACGTTTGCATCGCTTTGCTGCGCAGTCGCCTGCAGGTCAGCATTGAGCCTTGCAGGTTCCACTTCGGGCCTGGGCTCAGCCGTTGTGGTCTGCGCAGACGCGCTAACCGTTTGCGCCTGCAGCGGCTGATTGGTTGCGGATTGTTGCGGTGACTCTGGATCGACTGCCTCCGCCTGCTGCGTCGTGTCGATTGCGGTCACCGTTGATTGTGCACCATTGGCGATGGGCACGGCGCGCTGTAGATTATCAGTGGGTGGTGCAGTATGGGTTGCTGGCATCCCCTGTCCGGCAGCCAAGCCCTCAGTCACACCCTGCACGGCCGGCGCAATATCATCAATTGGCAACGCTGATGGCCGCGCATCGGGCTCGTTGGCTGCGGCCAGATTCAGATTAACCGGGACAGTCTCAAGTACAGTGTCACCGGCGGACTGCATCTGCGCGGCGGCTGGCTCTCCATCAGCCAGCGCGGGTGCTGACGGCACAGGATCACTGTCCGATACGTGCTGTGGCACCTGTTGATGGATGGCTTCCAGGGTTTGAAGAAAAGTGCCATCTTCGGACGTGCCTGCTTCACCTGCTACATCCGATAGCGGTGATGAATTGGCAGATTGCTGTGCACCTTTGATTCCGGGAATATTCAACATTGTCGTTTGATCGCTCGGGCCTTCAGGATTACTGAAAACGATAAATGGTTATCAATCTAACGGCGACCACCCACGCAAACTTGAGAGTTATCTCACACTTTCATCGCCTTAGCGCAAGATACTGATGTGAAACGCAAACGCAATGGATGCCATTTCCAACACCGGCGATCACAGGCAGAATTGGATTTTGAAAAGCGCACGCCCGGATAAATTTCTCACTAGCCGTTGAGCCAGCCGCGCTCTGGCCTGGGTCGCCTGCTAGTTGCGTCTGTCTCGTGCTGCATGGCCTGCGATACGCTCATCAAGGGCCTTGCGTTCGCTGTTTCGCATGGCCCGTCGGCGTTCGTTTTTGGTTCGATCAAGCAATTTTTGCATGGCCAGTGACCGGGCACTGGCCTTTTGAACTCGCTGACGCCAGCTTGCAACCTCGCGCTCGGCGCGGCGCAAGTGCTGTTGCAACTCACCCATGCTGTGATCAAGACGATCGAGGAATACCAGCGTGTCGTTCATTTGCTGGGCATTAGCACCACGCATCTGATACTCACTGCGATAGGCCTGTAATTGCTGTAACTGGCCAGCCAGCTCATCGCGCTGGCGAACCACCTGATGCAGCCGCGCTGCACACTGTTGCTCAAAGCGCATCTGATGATCGAGCAGCTTCGTCTGACGATCGACGGCACTCATTTACGGCAAGGCCTTCACTATTGACTACCCAAAACAGAAAACTGCTCTTCCAGTTCGGCCATCGCTCGTTCAAACCCCGTGCACTCACCGGCATGCTGCTGTAAAAATGCCTGCATCACCGGCCAGGCTTCAACCGCTTTGTCGAGCAATGGATCGCTACCTGCCTGATACATACCGACCGACAGTAGATCGCGATTCTGCTGATAGTG
>CAZYDV010000108.1:0-17745 GCA_964646405.1 uncultured Granulosicoccaceae bacterium
GCTTTTGGATGCGTTTGCCGAACTCAAGTGTCGTACCGGTGGCGGTCGACACCCGCACCAGCCGCGTGCCGTCGAGTGACAGTATGCCGACGTCGTCGCCACCACCGTCGATTCCGGCGCGCAGAAATATCGTCGCCTGGGCGCTGGGTGCGAGTGCTGCGATCAACAGGCAGATGGCGATGACGGGGAGAAGACGGTGCATGGTCCGAGACGTTTAAACTTTCGCGCGCATCCCGCAGGATCTGTGCAAGTCACAGACGAGTCTTTACCGCCAGCGGTAGTCGGTCACAAGCCAGTGCACGACTGGTTCACACAATGCACGCGATGGCCGTGCCGCTAGCCCGGGCTAGTAACCGCGCGCGCGATCGATCAGGTCGGCGACCGGCACGCCGTTGATGAAATCCCGCAGGTTGCGCGCGATTTCGTGGCCGCCGGTTTCGGGGTCGATCATCGAGCCGACATGCGGCGTCACCAGTATCTGCGGATGCGCCCAAAAGGGATGATCGGCCGGCAGTGGCTCCTCGCGAAACACATCCAGCGTGGCACTGGCGAGCTGTCCGCTGTCCAGTGCGTCCAGCAGGTCTGCATCGACCAGGTGCTCACCGCGCCCGGCGTTGATGATACTGGCCCCTTTTGGCAGCTTATCGAAGAAGTCTCGATTCAACAGCGAATCGGTTTGCGTCGTCAACGGCAGCAGACAAATCAAAATTTGCAGGTCAGACAAAAACACCGGCAACTGCTGCTGACCGTGAAAGCAATCGACGCGATCCAGCCGGTGGGCGGACCGCGCCCAGCCGGCAACGTTAAACCCCAACTGTGCCAAAGCACCCGCTGCGTCTGCCCCAAGCTTGCCCAGACCCATGACGCCAACCCTGCGCATCGCTGCCAGCGGTGTGATGTCGGGCTGCCAGTGGGCATCGCGCTGTGCGTCGATCTGCCTGTCGAGGCCGCGATGCAGTCGTAACACGTGCAGGCAGATATATTCGCGCATCCGCAGCGTCAGATCTGTGCCGGTAGTGCGAATCACCGGCACGTCGTCGGGCAACTGGCTGTCTGCCAGCACGTGATCGACTCCGGCACCGACAGATACGATACACTTGAGGTTGCGAAACTGCTTCAATCCACCCTCGGGTGGGTGCCACACCACGGCGTATTCGATATCCTCGTGATCGCCTGGCTCGCGCCAGAGCCGGCACTCGATGTCAGGCAGCAGCTTTTGCAAGTGTGATTGCCACCACAGTTCGCGAGCCGTTCTCAGGTGGAGTATCAACGCCATGGGCTTTGTCCGGCCAGGAGGAAAGAAATGTCAGTTTACCGCTGGCGTCGATGCGACGGGGCGCGATTGCCGCGCGTTGCCGCGCAATGGCGCAATCATCCAAGTGCCGTCTTTGGCTATCGCCTGGCCACGTCTGGTTGGCACGGGTGTTACGGCATCGAGACCGCCGCAAAGACTGTTATCATTTCTAACCCAATAGCGCGCTTCGCGTCGACGTGAATATGGCAATGGAACCCACAGATATTCGCAATCCCGAGTATTTTCACAAGGTAGTGGACTGCCAGTATGCGTGTCCCGCTCACACCCCGGTACCCGAATATATTCGGCTGATTGCCAGGCGCCAGTACACCGAAGCCTATGTGATTAACTGGGAATCCAACGTCTTTCCCGGCGTGCTGGGGCGCACCTGTGATCGGCCCTGCGAGCCGGCCTGCCGCCGCGGCCGGATCGACGAGGAGCCGGTGGCGATCTGTCGGTTAAAGCGCGTGGCCGCAGATCATAAGGGTGATATGTCCGAGTGGATGCCCGTCGTGCCGGAAAAAAAGAATGGCCGAAAAATCGCGCTGATTGGCGCCGGTCCCGCCTCGCTTACCGTCGCCCGCGATCTGTTACCACTGGGCTACAGCGTTGACCTCTACGATGAAAACCCTAGTGGCGGTGGCTTCATGCGCAGCCAGATACCGTCTTTTCGATTGCCGCTCGAAGTACTCGACGAAGAAGTCGATCGCGTGCTCGACATGGGCGTGCAGCGATTTTTCAACCAGCGGGTCGATAGTCTCGAAGCCATTCTGGCCGAGGATTACGACGCGATTTTCGTCGGCACCGGTGCCCCTCGTGGCAGAGATCTTGATTTGCCCGGCCGTCTGGACGCCGACGCCAATGTGCATATCGGCATCGAGTGGTTGCAAAACGTGGCGTTTGAACACACCGACCGCATCGGCAAAAGAGTCGTCGTGCTCGGCGGCGGCAACACGGCGATGGATTGCTGCCGCACCGCTCGACGAATCGGCGGCGAGACGGTCACCATCACCGTGCGCAGCACCTTCGAGGCGATGAAGGCATCGCCGTGGGAGAAGGAAGATGCGATGCGTGAGGGCATTCCGTTCCTGCCCGATCACACGCCACTCAGTTTTGTGGTGGAGGACGGTAAGCTCATCGGCATGACTTTCGATCGTGTTCAGTCTATTTATGAAGATGGCAAACGCCGATTGGTTTCAACCGGAGAGGAGCCGGTGTTCGTCGAGGCCGATGACGTACTGGTGGCAATCGGTCAGGAAGTCGCGTTTCCGTGGATCGAAAAAAGTTCCGGGATCGAGTTCAATCAGTGGGGCGAACCGGTCGTCGACAAAAACACTTTTCAATCCACCAACCCGAAAGTTTTTTTCGGTGGCGATGCGGCGTTTGGCCCCGAGAACATTATCACCGCGGTGGCACATGGTCATCAGGTGGCCGTATCGATCGATTTGTATTTGCAGGGCAAAGATATGCTCTCTGATCGACCTGCGCCGGGCACGCAAATGTTTTCCACCAAGATGGGCATTCACGAGTGGTCCTATGACAGCCCGGTTACCGATGATGATCGCTTCGCGGTGCCGCATCTGGCCAACGAGGTAGCGTTGGTCGATCGACGCGCAGAAGTCGAACTTGGATTTGATCCGCTGGTCGCCTTTGGCGAGGCGCAACGATGTCTCAACTGCGATGTGCAAACCGTATTTGAAGAGAAAAAATGCATCGAGTGCGATAGCTGCGTGGACATCTGTCCCACCAGTTGCATCAGTTTTGTGCACAACGATAGCGAAACCGCGCTGCGTGGCAAGCTGACCGCACCGGCAGAGCAGCTCGATCAGGATCTCTATGTCAGTCACGATCTGCCGACCGGACGCGTCATGGTCAAAGATGAAAACGTTTGCCTGCACTGTGGTTTGTGCGCCGAGCGATGTCCGACTGCCGCATGGGATATGCAGCAATTCAATTACACTGTGACCAAAGCCTGTCGAATACCTGGCCCGCTGACCGGATTAGTCGACAAGGAGTCTGCCAGTGTCTGAAGCAGATCGTGCCGTGACACCGGTGGCAGGCGTTAACGATTTTGTCGTCAAGTTCGCCAACGTCAATGGCTCAGGGTCGGCCAGTGCCAACGCGCTGTTTGCCAAGGCAGTCTTTCGCATGGGCGTGCCGGTGGCGCCACGCAATATTTTTCCCTCCAATATTCAGGGCCTGCCCACCTGGTATGAAGTGCGCATTAGCGAGCACGGTTATACCGCGCGCCGCGCCGGTGGTATCGACCTGATGGTCTCGGTCAATCCGCAGAGTATGTTCGACGATGTTCAGGAGGTACGACCCGGTGGCTACTTCTTTTACGACAACACCCGTCCGCTCGACATTCGTCTGCTGCGGCGAGATGTCAACTACATCGGCATTCCACTGACCGATATCACCAATCGCACCTACGACGACGCACGGCTGCGGCAGTTGTTTAAGAACGTGATTTATGTCGGTGCGCTGGCCGCGCTGCTCGATATCGACATGGCGGTGCTGGAACAACTGATCGCCGAGCAGTTCGCTGGCAAGAAAAAACTCATCGAACCCAACTGCGGCGCGTTGCGCCAGGGTTACGACACCGCGCGTGAATTGCATCCGTGTCCGTTGGGCCTGCGAATCGAAGCGCGCGATCTCATCGGTGACCGTATCTTGTTGTCGGGCAACAGCGCCTGCGGTCTGGGTGCATTGTACGCCGGCGCCACCGTCGCCGCCTGGTATCCGATTACGCCTTCTACCTCCGTGGCGGAAGCATTTGAGAAATACGCACGCAAGCTTCGCGTCGACGATGACACAGGGCACAACAATTTCGTCGTGATTCAGGCCGAGGACGAACTCGCCGCGATGGGTATGGTGATTGGCGCTGGCTGGAACGGCGCCCGTGCGTTTACCGCGACCAGTGGCCCCGGCGTCTCACTAATGACAGAGT
This sequence comes from uncultured Granulosicoccaceae bacterium, assembly GCA_964646405.1. Taxonomy (GTDB): domain Bacteria; phylum Pseudomonadota; class Gammaproteobacteria; order Granulosicoccales; family Granulosicoccaceae; genus CAKZSB01. The sequence continues at coordinate 4,245 of CAZYDV010000108.1, forward strand.
TTTTAGGCCTTGCTTATTTTGCCGAGGTGCCGGCGGTGCTGATCGACGTTCAACGTGCCGGTCCGTCGACTGGCATGCCAACCCGCACGCAGCAGTCAGATATTCTAAGCACCGTCTACGCCTCACACGGCGACACACGCCACGTGGTGTTGTTGCCATCCAGCCCGAAGGAGTGCTTCGACCTGACCGCCGATGCGTTTGATATCGCAGAGCGCCTGCAGACGCCGGTTATCGTGCTGACTGATCTGGACATCGGTATGAACGATATGTTGTCCGAGCCGCTGGCGTGGGACGATAATCGCCGATACGACCGCGGCAAGGTGCTCGATGCTGCCGCACTCGATGAAATCGAACGTTTCGGTCGTTACCTCGATGCCGATGGCGACGCGATCACGCCGCGTACATTGCCGGGTACACACCCGGAGAAAGGTGCATTTTTTACCCGCGGTACGTCGCGTGACGAATACGCCACGTACACCGAAAAGGGCGACGCCTACGAACGAAATATGCAGCGCCTGTTACGCAAGTGGCACAACGCCCACCAGTATTTGCCGGCACCTATGCAGACCGGCAGTGGCTCAGCCACTGGCATTATTCACTTTGGCACGTCGGCGGCAGCGGTTCACGAGGCAATCGATCTGCTCGTCACTCGCGGCGTTCAGGCTGATAGCCTGCAGTTACTGGCGGTGCCATTTCACGATTCAGTGGCCACATTCATCGATCAACACGAATACGTATTTGTAGTCGAGCAAAACCGCGATGCACAGATGCGCACCGTGCTGATCAACGAATTGCAGATCGATCCGGCCCGTTTAATACCCGTACTGCACTATGACGGATCGCCGATTACGGCGGACACTATCTGCACGCAGATCTGCAACACAGCGGGGCTGTGCACCGATGCCGCATTAGCGGGAGACTTAACATGAGTTACCAGAAACCCAACTTTCGCCATCCGCAACTGCCACGCAACGGTCTGGATCTGACCCGCAGCGCCTACGAAGGGCTGATCTCAACCTTGTGCGCAGGATGCGGTCACGATTCAATCAGCGCTGCGGTCATTCAGGCCTGCTGGGAGCTCGATCTGTCGCCGCACCGCGTAGCCAAGGTATCCGGCATCGGGTGTTCATCGAAGTCGCCCACCTATTTTTTGAACAAATCGCACGGTTTTAACTCAGTGCACGGACGCATGCCATCGGTTGCCACCGGCGCCCATGTCGCCAATCACGAGTTGACCTACATCGGTGTATCGGGTGATGGCGACAGCGCGTCGATTGGTATGGGGCAGTTTGCGCACGTGGTGCGGCGCAACCTGCACATGCTGTATCTGGTCGAAAACAACGGCTGCTATGGTCTCACCAAGGGGCAGGATTCAGCCACCGCCGATGAGGGCTCAAAGTCGCGCACCGGGTTCGAGAACCCGTTTGAAAATATCGATCTGGTGGGCGTGGCTCTGGAAATAGGGGCCACGTTTGTGGCTCGCAGCTTCTCGGGCGACAAAGAACAACTGGTACCATTGATGAAAGCGGCGATCGCGCACAAGGGTTTTGCGCTGATCGATGTGATTTCACCGTGCGTCACCTTCAACAATCACCACGGCTCAACCAAAAGCTACGAGTACACCCGCGATCACATTCAGACCGGCAACATCGTCGATTTTGTGCCCCCTCGCAGCGAGATCACCACCCACTACGATGCCGGAGAGTCAATGCTCGTCGATCTGCACGATGGATCGTCGCTGAATCTCGCTAAAGCGCAACCAGACCACGATCCGAGTGACCGCCGCGCGGCCACCAATGCCTTGCTGGCGAGCCGGGAGCAGGGCCAGATATTAACCGGCCTGATTTACATCGATACCGATGAACCTGACTTTCATCGGGTGATGGATCTCGGTGAGACACCGCTGAACCGTCTTGCACAAGACAGCCTTTGTCCCGGCAACGAGCAACTGCAGCAGCTCAATCAGGGCTTTCGCTAGCGGTATCGGTAATTCGCGTCGGCAACCCTGCTCCACAGACAGTGCGCACTTGAATGACCCGGCGTTGCGTTTTATGCTGACGGGGTCGTCCCGGCCTGGGATGATGGATAACCGGAGGAAAGACCCATTAACAAATCCCTGTTCGCCACGCGAGCGACTGCCACACTTTTTCTTGCATTTTGCTTGTTCGCCAGCCAACTGCTGCACGCGCATGGCCCCACTCGCCAGAAGGTAGCGCTGGAACAGCAGGTCGCTGTATCTGCAGCCGAAGCCTGGGCGCTGGTGGGTGACTTTTCCGCGATTCATAAATGGCTGCCGCCGGTTGAAAACACCGAGGTTGTCAGTGGCGATGCCAGCGAGGCCGGCGCAGTTCGTCGCCTGAGTGTCGGCGGTGGCTCAATAGAAGAAGAGCTCAAATCGCGCGATGATGAGCGCATGAAGCTGAAATACAAAATTACTAAAGGGGACACCAGCATACTGCCGGTGCAAAATTATTCATCGATCATCAGCGTTATCGAAAAAGACGGCAACACCATCGTGAAGTGGAGCGGTGCGTTCTATCGCGGATACATGAACAACGATCCACCGCCAGAATTAAATGACCAAACTGCGATTGATGCAGTCACCGCACTCTACAAGCTTGGCCTTGAAAACCTGAAGGCGGTGTTGGAAAAATAGCATGCCGGTTCGGCAATCGATGGCACTGGCATCGCTGTGGATGCTTGTCGTATCGACGCTGCCTGCTGCCGATGGCGATGTGCTGTTTGTCACCAATCAACTCGATAACACCATATCGGTCGTCGAGGCTGGCTCCTTTGAAGTTGTCGATACGATCGCGGTCGAAGGCAAGCCGGTTGGCGTGGCGATCGACCAGACACGTCGGCGGGTGTATATCACCAGTCCAGAGAATCGGCGTCTGCAACTGATCGATGCCGGCAATCGCAAGGTTCTGAAAAGCCGCCAGTTCAACGGCAACGCGGTGGCGATCCTGCTGAGTCACGATGGCAAAACCCTGTTCTACGCCGACTGGTTCAATGATCAGATACTGCTGCTGGACAGTGATGATCTAAGCACCCGATCAAGTATTGCGACTGGTAGAATTCCGGCCGGGCTTGCCATCAGTACCGATGATAGAACGCTCTATGTTGCTGAGCGCGATGACAACAGCATCGCTGCATTTGATCTTCAGAGTGGTGGCCTTGCGTTTCGAGTGACCGTTGGAGAGCATCCCTTCGGTCTGCTGCTCGACGAAACGCACCAGCGGATCTATAGCGCCGATGTATTGTCCAATACGTTGTCGGTGATCGATTTAGAAACGCGTGCACTCGTCACACAAATTGAAACCGGTGAGGCACCTTATTTCCTGGCGATTCATCCCGACGCAAGCGAGTTGTATGTGTCGAACCAGCACGAAGATTTCGTCTCGGTAGTAAATCTGAAATCGCTGCAAAGAGTTGACGATATCACCGTGGGTGAATACCCGGAAGGGCTCGCGCTGTCCAGCGACGCCAGGCATCTGTATGTCGCTAACTGGCTCGATGGAACGTTGTCGAAAGTTGATATTCATTCGCGAAAGGAAATCGCTGTGATCGATACCGGTGAGGGCAGTCGCGCCTACGGAAACTTTGCTCTGGCGCCGAGTGATGACTAGCAGGGGATAAGAAGCATGTCAAAAGCCGAGGTGCTTTACACCGTCGATGCCCGGGGTATCGCCACCGTAACCCTGAACCGGCCAGCAGTGAACAACGCCTACAACGGCGAAATGATTGCGGGCCTGCTCAATGCATTCGAGCAACTTCAATCAGATCATGGCGTGCGTGTTGTTTTGTTACGTGGTAATGGCCGGCACTTTCAGGCTGGCGCTGATCTGGCGTGGATCAAAGGCATTGCCACCCAGGACGCCAAAGCTGGCCTCGACGTATCGCGTCAAACAGCGAATGCGGTGCGCGGTTTAAATGAATTTCCCAAACCCACGATTGCATTGATCCACGGTGCGTGCGTTGGCGGTGGTACCGGGATCGCTGCCGCGTGCGACATCGTCATTGCCAGTCAAGATGCGTTCTTTGCTATCTCCGAGGCGCGCTGGGGTCTCGCGGCGCAGATCATCTTTCCTCAACTCAATGCCGCGATGGGGGCGCGCAACGTTCGGCGCTACGCGCTGACCTGCGAGCGATTCAATGCCGAAACTGCGCGGCAACTGGGGCTGGTGCACGAGGTATGTGAGACCGGAGCGCTGGATGCAACCGCGGCGCCCATTATCGAAAGCCTGTTGCTCGCCGCGCCCGATGCACTAATCGCAACCAAGAAAAGCGTGATGCAATGTGCGGGGGATATACTCAGCGATAACGTACTTGAAGCACTTATCACAGAACATGCAGCGAAACGAAAAACTGCCGAGGCGCGTGAGGGGTTGGCCAGTTTTATAGAAAAGCGGGATCCTGCCTGGTACCAGAAGTCTGGCGAATAAGCGCAGTGGGGCTAGCTACGCTACGTCACGCAGCGCAGATTGTGTTTACCATTGACAGGTGTCTGCCGGGAGTCCATAGACTGAACTCTCGTCTGACGAACGGTTGCAAGTTGCGCGCGTCTGCGTCCACCCGGAACAGCGTCCATTGTGAAGCAGTCCGCGCGCCCTGACTTGGCGAATTTGCACATGGCGACCGAGTTGCTATAATGTCATGACTTAAAACAAGGTATTGTGGTCATGCCAGCGAAGCGCATCGAATCCTGTCTTTGGTATATCTGCTCAGTAAACGTTATTTTTCTCACCGCAGCATCAGTGTCTGCGCAGGCTGATTCAAGGCTTGATGTCGGTCCATTGCCCGAAACGCTTATTAAACCCGAGCAATGCATCAGTGCAGACGACCGCTGGGGCTGGGATGGCGAGCAAACCTGTCTCATCTCAAGCTTTCGTCTGGCGGGAGAGCCGTATCGCCTGACGCAGACCCATCGCGACACCAGTGGCACTGATCTCGTCTGGAATAACAACGATCTGGCGGGTAAAACTGTGCGTTGCGACAGCTATGAACGAGCGTTCTTACCGTCGGCCGATCCGAAACACGAATATACGCGAGCTCGCTACGACATCACCTTTATGACCGATGATTCGATACCGGCCACGGCAGCTGGGGAGTCGCTCAGTGACGTAACCGCACATCTGTTTACACGTGGCTGGAGTATTGGTCAATTCGGACGGTTGGAAACCGGTTTGCAACCCGGATTCACGAGCATTGGATTCACGACCGAGGTTGGCTACATTTTCATCGAAGACTCCGCCTCGGTGAACAGCGATGGCGAGCGCATCGTCAGAAGTTTCTCCCACTGCTGGTTAAGAGATGAAAGTGCACCGCTTCGAGCCACCGGCTATTGCGTCGATTACGACGGAGACGGCATTGGCTGGAACGGGACGGGCGAGTGTGCAGTTGCCCCAGTTAGTCCCAACTGTGATTACAGCGCCAGTAGATTCAATGCCGGATGGGGCTTTAATTCACTCACCGGCGAATCGTGTCCGCCCGTTGACAACACGGCCTCCTTCACGGCTGAGGATCGTTGTATCGGCAATAGCCCGGACGGCTGGGGCTGGAACCAGGCGTTGCTGCAGAGTTGTCGGGTGGAGGAATAATCGACAAAGTACTTGAACGCGAGTCAATCCACCACCCGCTGAATGTGCAGGTTTGTTGTCGAATGGGGTTTCCAGTTTGTCTGGGATGTAGAAAAGTAAGCCCGTTGTGCCAGCAACGGGCAGTTTCCGCGCCGCATTGGCTTCATTTCCGGCTTGCGATTATGAGCCATTGGTAGAAGAGCATGCGTCATGGTGTCTCTACCATAGCCGTCGATCTTTGGTCGTTTGCCGCGTCTCCCTTTGCAGCCGGCTCAATGTTGCCGGGAATCCCCACATAGAAAAACAAACAGGTTGCGTGTACAACATCAGCGCTCACTATTGCTTAAAGTCTGTATTTTGAACGCTGTTGTGATTTTTACCTGGAATCATAGAGAGCACTGCCATAAGCTTAAAGTGCCCGTCTTCATGTTGTCAGATAGCGCGCGGTATGCATCTGTCTGACGATTATTCAACTGGTTTTTGCCAATTGACGGTTTGTTGTACGGTAGATCGACGTATGTGAATGGACGGGCAGTAAACCTACTTTACTGACATCACAGCAGACACAGGGAAATTCTATGTATTGCAAAAGTATCTTGCCATTGGTCATTGCCGGTTTTTTAACCGCATGCGGTGGAGGCTCTTCTTCCGATGACCCGCAGGATGGTGCCACAGACGGTATGACTGACGGTACAACCGATGGGACAACCGATGGGACAACCGACGGAACTGCGGACGGTTCAACCGACGGCACTGCAGACGGCACAACTGATGGAGCCAGCGGGACACTCGCTTCTCTGGCGGGCACCTGGAATGCGACGACGGATGGTGACTTTAGTCGTGAAGAGTTTTGGGTGATCGAAGAAGATGGCGACATTGACAGCTATGTTTACGTCGACCAAGACCGGCGCTTTGATCCCGATCAGGGAAACTTCGACAGATTTCGTTGCTTTGATTTGCAATCAGGCACGATTTCAGCGCTTGGCGACAACCAGTACACCATTGACGGAAACTTTAACCCGGGAGGAGGCAGCACCTACGAGTTTGCGCTCAACACCGACGATACACTTCAGGCCACCTACACATCTAATATTGTAATCTGCGGAGAATTTGGTTGCGGTGCCCTGGGCCGCGATGATGCACTGCCCAGAGTTGACAGTGACTTTTCAGTAGCGTCTTTATTCGCATGCCCTGTTGCACCGATACTATCGCTGGATCCTCTGACAACCGAGGATACCGGTACCGGCGCTGATCCCTTGTGGGACTGCACGTTTGTTAATCAGGATGATCGGGACGCCGAAGCGATAACAGCTACCCTGGCGCTGGGCAGTGATGGTTCGGGTTTGGTATCAGGTACACGGGCATTCACCTGGGGCTCATTGGATGGGCGAAGCGTTGACGCAACGTATGTTGATGGCAATGGTGGTGGATTCGTTTTGCAGAATATTATTCTGAGTATGACAGACAACGTAGCCACCGGGTTTACAGCGCTGGATCGGAGCGTTCGGGTGGATGCTGAAACCGGCGTGCCTTCTACAACCTTTTTCGAAATGAGTTGTAGCCGGCAGTAGTATCGCAAGGTCAGGGTTTGGCGTGCGGGGGGTTCAATCCCCGCGCGTCATCTCCTGCAACGGACTCGTTTCTCTGTGTACAGCATTCAATCGCCTATCGTTGTTAGGGAGAACACCGAGCCGTCATCACGTCGGAACCTGAACCCTTTGCGTCCATCGCGACCTCTGCGATTTGCACTTTTGCTGACGAGATATAGAAGAGCCGTCCAACGCAGAACACATCGAGTGCCCGGCAAACTCGGCATATCCGGATATGACATCCGATCTTAGGGTGTGCGTGTTGTGATTCACCTCGCATACGCCGCGGGTTTCCTGTATTCGCCACGTCTCACTTTTCCCGACGATAATCGTCTTGCCGACGACAACCGTCTCTTCAATCACCGAGTCGGATTAATGTGCTTGAAACGAGCCTGAATTGGGCATATGCACACAGGAGTTGGATGATCGTGGGCGAATCAAGACATGTACGACTATTCCGCAATGGGCGGAACCAGGCGGTGCGAATACCGCGTGAATTTGAATTCGACTCAGACGAGGCGATTATGCGTCGTGAAGGTGAGCGGTTGATCCTGGAGCCGGTGCCGAAGGGTAATCTCCTGGATGTGCTGCGTGCTCTGGGCCCGCTCGAAGAGCCTTTCCCCGATGTGGATGATTTTGAGCACGACAATGACGAGCCGGATATAACGGCATGAGCGTGCGGTATGTGCTCGATACCAATATTCTGTCAGGGGCGATGAAGGCACCTGACGGGCCGATATCGAAACGCATTGAGTCAGTCGGTGTCGACAAACTGTGCTGCAGTGTGATCGTCGCTGCGGAGCTTCGATACGGAGCGGCGAAACAAGGTTCCGTCAGGCTAAGTGAACGTGTCAATGCGGTGCTGAGTACCCTTGCAGTGCTACCGTTTTCCGAACCGGCGGACTACTGGTACGGGCAGCTACGCGCAACGTTGGCAGCCAGTGGTACTCCGATTGGTCCGAACGATTTATTCATAGCGGCTCATGCTTTGAGTGAAGATATGGTGCTGGTAACCGGAAATTTGAAGAAGTTTAAAAGAGTGCCGGATTTGAAAGTTGAAAACTGGTTGTTGTAACTAGGGTGTGCCGTATAGATTATGGAGTGGCCGCTTTGAAGTGTGTCGGTGAGCGGCGCGAACCGCACCAATGCGCGGCACATTGTGCCCTCCTACCGTACCCGCCGATAAATCGTCCTGCCACCAACAATCGTCTCTTCAATCGCAACATCTGAAAAACCGGTCTCAAGTTCGATCGGGTCCTCATTCAACACAACAAAATCAGCCAACTTCCCCACCTCAATCGATCCACGATCATGCTCCTGCTGCATCTGCCACGCCGCATCAATGGTGATCGCACGCAGTGCGTCCACGACTGAAATCCGTTCCCGTTCACCAATGATCCGCCCGCTGGTCGAGCGCCGCTCCACCGCGCTTGTTATTAACTGTATCGGATCGATCGGTGTCACTGGCGCGTCGGTGTGAATGCTGTAGCGCAAACCGATCGCCTCGGCACTGGCTGCCGGGCTGATGGTTGGCGCGCGCTGTGGCCCCATATGGAGTGTAAAATGCGCATCGCCCCAGAAGTAGGTGTGATTGCTGAAGAAGCTCGGTGTGATGCCAAGCTTTTTCATTAGCGGCAATTGATCGCGTCTGGCCATTTGTGCATGCACCAGTATCAGTCGTGGATCATCGGCAGGTGACTTCGCTCGCGCGTTTTCAAACGCGTGCAGAATATCGTCGATCGCCGCATCGCCATTGCCGTGTATGGCCATGGGTATATCGGCTAGATGATAGCGTTGCACAATGTCAGTTAACGCATCGCGGGTAAAACTTGGAAAGCCCCGTTCGTCAGGCCGATCCGGCGGATTGGTGTGGTAGGGTTTTGTCAGATACGCGGTGCGCCCCTGCGGGCTGCCGTCGGCGAGAATCTTCACCGGGCCAATCTGAAAGCGTGAATCGTTATAGCGAGATAGATTGATCTCACCGTTCAGTAGCGCCTCACCCACTGCATGGTGCTTGGGCCACACGTTCAGGCGAAACGGCAGCAGCTTGAAAAGACTTGCCGCTTTCAGCGCACGCATCGTGGTCAGATTAATGCCGCCGGCCTGTGCGGTGGTGATGCCGTGTGCAGCGTAATCGTCGACGGCGTGCTGCATGATGTGCCAGTAGTCCAACAGCGGACGATTGCGCAGCAGCCTGGCCGTCGACGGTGCGGCGGTCTCCATCAATAAACCGGACGGCAATCCGGTGCTCAAATCCAGCACGATTACACCACCCGGTGGCGCTTCGGTCCATTCGTCAATATTCAGCAGTTCAAGCGCACGGCTGTTAGCCACCCCCATATGCCCCGAGCTGTGCCACAGATAGATTGGCAGGTGTGACGACACGCGGTCCAGCTCTGTGCGGGTAGGGTGGCGGCGTTCTGCAAGCGAAGAGTCATCGTAGCCAAAGCCGATAATCCACTCATTATTACCTGGCTTTTCGCGTTCGATATAGTCGCTAATTTGCTGCAGCAACATCCCGATAGTTGACGTTTTGCCAATCGGTGGCGGTGCTACATCGACGACGATGGCTTTCAATCCATTGGATGGAAAATGGCTGTGTGCGTCGATAAAACCCGGTAGCAGGGTGGCACCGTGGAGATCGGATACGATGGTGTTGGTGCGAATATGTTGGCGAATTTCGTTGTTGCTGCCGAGCGCCTTTATCCGCCCGTGTTCGACCGCCACGGCCTGATAGCGATTGTCAGTCGCATCCATGCTGATGACGTTGGCATTTAAAAACACACGACTGGCCGGTGTCTGGTCGGCAAATATCCAGTGCAGTAACATCCAGGGCAGCAAGGCTATCAGCGCCAACAGTACTCGCCAGATCATGCCGACTGTGAGGCCTGTTTTTGCGCTCGGTGGCGCTGGTACAAATGCACACAGATGACCAGCGCGATCAGCGTCAGCACGCCGGTCAGCAACCACTGGCTTTTCGCATCGACCTGCAGTCCACGACCAATCAATACAAACACAGCCGTTTGCGGGATAAAACCCAGCAGCGTTGCGGCGGCAAACACCCGCATCGGCATGTTTGTCGCACCCGCGGCCAGATTGGTCAGCATATTCGTGCCCAGTGGCAAAAAGCGTATGACCACGATTTTTAAAAAAGGTTGATCGTGTGCCAGTGCGTCGATTTGTGCGACGGCGTTTGGAAAGCGGCGCCGCACCCAGGGGCGAGCCAGATAGCGCGAGGCCGTGAAGGTGAGCAGTGCGCCGGCGGCGGTGCTGGCCAGTGCCATCAGCATCGCCGGCAGCAACGAGAAACTAATACCTGCGACCAGCGAGACCAGTTGCCTCGGTACGCCGATGGATGCCGCCAGCGCACCGGCGGCGAGAAAACTCGCGATACCGACTACCCCGTGTGCAGCTACCCAGCGGCCGATTATTTGCGGATCAATAAAACGGCCGAGCAACTCGGAAGGGGAGCCTGCAAACGCAAGCAGAATCAAACCGCCGCAGGCGACGACGGTGATCAGGGCAATGGTGGTGTTTCTACCGATGTTGGTGCTTCCGGTTTTGCTTCACCAAGAGTGAAAATTCGTCTGTGTTACCCCTCATGCCGGCCTTGCTCCGGTATCCAGTTGTCAACATCTTGCGAGTCCGAGACGTATCAGCTATTGATCTGCAGTGGTGGCAAGACATCCGGGTACCCGGGCAAGCCCGGTACGACGTCTGCCGGAGAGATTCTGGTCCGATAGCAAGGTTGGTCGCCCTGATGACCCGGCCAAATGCATTGGGAGCCGCAATGGTTATCTCGGCTACAGATCGATTTCGATCACACCATCCGGTTCGGCGGCGCGCGACTGGCACAGAATAATCTGCGACTGGCGCTGCGCGTTAGACAGCACATAATCGCGATGTTCAACTTCGCCGCTGATCAATCCGCACTTGCACACACCACAAAGGCCATCCGAACATTTCACATCCACATGCACGCCGGCGGCCAGCAGCGCGTCGGTCGGTATCTGATCGGCGGCTACTTTGATCTCTTTGCCAGATTTGGCCAGTTTGAATGTGAAATCGTGGTTTTCGTACTCGGGTGCCTCGGGCACAGAAAAGAACTCGCGATGCACGCGTTCCTCGGGCCAGCCAGCGGATTCTGCCGCCTCGAGTATCGCGTTCATATAGCGATCTGGTCCGCAGGTGTACAGGTGCTTGCCATCGGCAGGGGCCGCTAGCAGCTGCGCCACATCCAGTCGGCTGCCTTCCTCGCTAAAGTGATAGTGAATGCGATCGCGCCAGGCGACAGTGGCCAGGTCCGCGAGGTAGCCTGCCACTTCGCGATTTTTGCACGAGTAGTGAAATTCGAACGAGCTACCGTTCTCGTGCAGCGCGTGCGCCATCGCGATCATCGGTGTGATGCCGATGCCGCCGCCCAGCAGCACGTGATGACTGGCATCAGCGGCAAGCTCAAAGTGATTGATCGGGCGCGAGATGAATATTCTACGCCCCTGATTGAAGATTCGGTGCATCAGCTTCGAGCCGCCTTTGCCTTCGTCTTCACGCAGCACACCGATTTGATAAACGTTTCGATTAGACGGATTGCCGCTCATCGAATACTGACGCAAAAATCCTGGTGCAATCACAATATCCAGATGCGCGCCGGCGGTCCATGGTGGCAGATCCGATCCATCGATCGACGAGAAATCGTACTTGGTGACATCATCGGTCATCTTGTCAGCGCGCGAGATCTCCACCTGTATAACCGGTGCATCGCCTTCCACGGAATAGCGATGTTCGGCATCACCGAGTTTATTTTCCTTCAGTCGAATCTTGTACTGTTCGGCGGTGATCAGCGCCTGGTAAGCCTCGATACCTTTTTCGCGATCCATGTGAAACGGAAACGGCCACGGATGTGGTGCCAGTGGAGCGGGGTAGACGGCTAGCGTCTGCTCCTCGTATTTGAGATCAAGATCTTTCTGCAGACCGCGTGCGTTAATCGGTTTTCCGGCAGGGGCATAGGAGCCATCGTTTTTCAGCTCGATATCCCACCACCATTTCTTTACCGGATTTAGACCGCCATTGCCGACAGCATCATCGAGCTTTGCCAGCAACGGGGCTGTGGCCGGCAGATTCATCGCCGCCCAGCGAAACGGTTTTTCGGCGAAGATGCCTTCCAGATTCCACGGGCAGGTTTTCATGCAACGCCCGCACATCGCGCCACCCTCTGTGGTGATGCGGTAGGTCGCGCATTTCTGGCTGTCGGATTTCCAGATCTCGTAGCCGTTGAACATCAGTTTAGGGCCGGCTGTGATCGCGCCGGACGGACACTCGCGCGCGCACTTGTTGCAGCTCTCGCAAAATTTTTGCAGGCCAAAGTCGATCGGCTTGTCGTGTGACAACGGCATGTCAGTGGTGACGGTGCCGGATTTAAGCCGTGGTCCGAGGTAGGGGTTTAATATCACTTCACCAATGCGGCTGACTTCACCCAGCCCGGCTAACAACAACAGCGGCGGTTGCAGCACTTCGCCATCGAGCACGGTGTGCGGCTTGGCGCTGTAACCAAGATTGCGAATCTGTTTGGCGATCACACCACCCAGCAAGGAAAAACGTAGATACGCACGCATAGACTGCGACACCGAAATCCAGTCGTCACCGGAGGCGCCCTCCATGGTTTCGTAGCCCTGATCGATGATCATCGAGATCGCCTGATCGTGCGGCGGAATCAGTTCATCGCCGCGCGCATCGTGCGAGTACCAGGTCCAGTCCGGGCAGCGCGAGATACCCACCGCATCAACACCGAGAAAATAACACGCGGCTTTGATGTTCTCGGCATTGCGCTGCGGGTCGTCGAGACCGTCGGCGCGGTTTGGTTCGTGGTCCTGATTCTGCAGCAGTACAAAAGCGCCCAGTGGTCGCCGCTCGGCAAGTGATGTGGCACTTTTAATCGCGTACCTGCCGTTTAGCGCACCCTCCATGACGGTTTTGCCCATGTCGCCAAATTGCGCGCGGGCAAACATATCGGCGCGTTTGGGTACGCGTGCTACACGCGCCTCATCGATGAATGTGGTCGGTTTGTCGACGCGTTTGAGCTTTTCAAACGGATGGGCGCCGTCGACGTAACGACGTTTTTCAAACGGGATATTGTTGGCGGCATTTTTGGCAAAACCATAGCCACTCTTCCAGCGCCAGCCGTGGGTGCGCGCCTGCGGCTGCGAAGCCAGTGGCGCCAGCGGTTTATCCGCGGCCAGTTCCAGTGTGGTGGTGACCGCGGCAAGTGAGAAGCGAGTGCCGATGTAGGGATTGACCGTGCCACCGTTTTCAAGGTAGGCAAGGCCCGCCGCAACG
>CAZYDV010000109.1:0-17444 GCA_964646405.1 uncultured Granulosicoccaceae bacterium
TCATCGGATTTTTATCAATTTTTCTGATCAGTGATCGGCTTCCGGCAATGATGCCGCACTGCGGCCCGCCGAGCAGCTTGTCGCCACTGAAGGTGATCAGGTCGCAGCCGTCCTGCAGGGCCTGTCTGGCGGTGCGTTCCGCGGGTAATCCATACTCGGACAAATCCACCAGGCTACCGCTGCCAAGATCGTCGTATAGCGGGAGCCCGGTTCGCTTTGCCAGCGCCGAGAGTTCTCTGGCGCTGACCGATTTATTGAATCCCTGCACCTCGTAGTTGCTGGGGTGCACTTTCATCAGCGCCGCCGTCTTGCGACCGATGGCATTTTCGTAGTCGATCAGGTGCGTGCGATTGGTGGTGCCAACTTCCCGCAACTTGCAACCGGCACTTTGCATGATGGCCGGCATGCGAAACGAGCCACCGATCTCGATTAATTCGCCTCGCGATACGATCACGTTTTTGCCTGCGGCCAGGGTGTTTAACACCAGCATAACGGCAGCGGCGTTGTTGTTTACCGTGGTGGCCGCCTCGGCACCGGTGAGGCGGCAGATCCATTGTTCGACATGATCATCACGTCGCCCACGCTTGCCAGTGTCGAGGTTGTATTCGAGATTGCTCGCCCCGCGACTGATCTCAACCATGGCATCGATGGCCTGTTGCGGATAGCAAGCCCGGCCCAGGTTGGTGTGCAAAACGATGCCGCTGAGATTTAACACCGGTTTGAGCGAGGCGGCAAACAGCGCTCGCAGCTCGGCGCTGATGCGGTTGCCGAGAAGCGACACCGCCTCTTCGCGTTGCATTGCAGCGCCAGGCTGCAATTCAGTACGCAGCTTTGCCACTTCTGTTTTGGCCTGATCGAGCACTGCGGAACGACCGTGCTCGGTGATCAGTGTCTGCAGCGAGTCGTGCCTCAACAGCTGGTCGATCGAAGGCAGTGACTGCAGGGCCGATGGTTGCGTCATGGGGTTATCAATGGTGCGGACATGGTGAACATTGAACCACAGATCGGATGGCCCAATGGCGGGTGACGCCTACACCCGCCATCGGTGCGGCACGATGAATCGCGCGCCAATGCCGGCGAGCTTTTCATTCCCGCTGTCCAGCCAGTCGGTACGCAATCGCCGCAAGGACTGGCCAAGATGACTCTGCAGCCAGAACCAGTCGTGCAGTTGTCGGCTCGACGGTTTGCCGTGGGCAAGTGCCGCTTCGCTCCAGGCGGTTTTCAAGTCGTCACAGGCGTAGCGAAATTGCAGCATGGCGGAGTGATCGCCTTCGCTTGCGACGGGGTGGCCGGTTGCAATGGTCTGATCGATGATGCGTGCACATTGCTCAAGTCCGAGGCCCGTAACCCCTATGCTAGTGCGACCATTCGCACGCTTGAAAGCATCGATCGCCGGTGCCAGCACTTTAAGCTCATCGGTGGCGCTCAGGGCCTCGCCGGTGGCGGGCGGGCGCCAGTGCGGATCGGGCTGGCTGCGCGGATCGTCTTCGGGGAAATCCTCAAGCACAGGTCCTTCAGCAGTCTCGATCAGGCGCAGTGCCTGCCGCAGCACATCTGTTTGAAAACGCTGATCTGACGGTGGGCCCAGAGGTCTGCCGAGCTCGAATGGCACCCACAGCGCGCGCGGCGGCTGCATCTTCTCAAGGTGCAGCCTGACCAAGCCTATGACAACCGTGTGTAATCCCGCCTGTTCGAACCAGTGTGCCAGTGCGCTCACGGCGCGCGTGCAGTTGGGTCAAACGGGTAACAGGCAAACGGTGTTGACGTCGTGGGCGAGCAGATGGGTGGCCAGTGTTTCGGCGTAAGGCTGTAGACGTTCGGGTGCAGTGGCACCCATGAACGCGTAGTGCTCGTCAGCCGCCGCGGCGATGGCGCCATCGTCTGCCAGGCTTTGCAACAGCTGGCGGGGTAATACGGTGTTGACGTCTTCGGCGAAGGCGCTGCGATCAAAGTTGACCGAGACGTGATTGATCATCAATTCGCTGTCGTCGATGTCACGACCAAAACTGCGGTAATCAGCGGCGCCGGCAGGCACGTTGGTATCGCCACGGCGCATCAGGCCGGCACTCGATACCAGCGCCACCTTGCACTCTGACAATGGACGGGGCGGGTTGAATGCCGGCGACTCGATCGGATTGCACTCGAGCGTCTCCAGATACTGGCGCTCTGAGTCGACGCTGTCGGTTAGTCTTGCCAAAGGTTTTTCTCCATGATTGCTTGCGGGCAATCGGCATCGCGGTCAGAATAATTTGCATGAATCGATCAAGCCTTATTCTAATCCGCATTGCGCGGTGTTGTGTTCTTTCAATTGCGCAGCACGGGATTCAATGCCGTTGATCGTCGCCACTGCAGGCCATGTTGACCATGGCAAGACCAGTCTGATTGCCGCGTTAACCGGCGTCGACACCGACCGTCTTCCGGAAGAAAAAAAGCGCGGCCTTTCAATTGATCTGGGCTTTGCCTATCTGCGCGACGAAGGCGATTTGTCCATCGGGTTTATCGATGTGCCGGGGCATGAAAAGTTCATCCGCAACATGATTGCCGGCGTCAGCGGGATCGACATCGCGATACTGGTGGTGGCTGCCGATGACGGTCCGATGCCGCAAACCCGCGAACATCTGGCGATATTGTCGTTGCTGGGCATTCGGCGTGTGCTGATTGCTATCTCCAAAACCGATCTGGTAGAACCCGCGCGCGCAAACAAGGTGGCCGATGAGACCCGGCAACTGGTCGAATCCATCGACATGGCGCCGATCGCCACGCTGTGCGTATCAATGCAGGGCAACATCGGCGTCGATGAATTGCGAGAACAACTGCTAAGCCAAGCGCGCTTGCAACAGCAGCGTGCAAGCGATGGTTGTTTTCGCATGGCGATCGATCGCAGCTTTAGTATTTCCGGCGCTGGTACGGTCGTGACCGGTACAGTCTTTTCAGGGCAGGTAAGCCTCGATAGACAGGTGCACCTGCTGTCTGATCGACAGGCCTTTCGCGTCAGGGGTATCCACGCCCAGAATCAGGCAGCCGATGTGGCGGTCGCCGGTCAGCGCTGCGCGTTGAATCTGGCTGGTAGTGCCGTTCGCAATGCGCAGTTTCGGCGCGGCGACTGGATTGTTGATCACACCGAGTTACAGGCGGTTAAAAACCTCGATGTAAAGATTCGACTGTCGCCGTTCCAGCAGGAACTCAAGCACTGGACGCCCGCCCATCTGCATCTGGGTACGGCCGATATTCCCTGTCGAATCGCGCTATTGCAGGACACGGCACTGCAGGCCGGCGAGAGCGGTTATGCACGGCTGATCTGTGACCGGCCGCTGGGCGCGGTGTTTGGCGATCAATTGGTGCTGCGCGATCAGTCGGCGCGAACCACGCTTGCCGGGGGGCATGTACTCGATCCGCTGCCGCCGGCACGAGGCCGCAGTCGCCCGGAGCGACTGGAACTGCTGGCCTGTCTGGACGCGCCCGATGCGACCAGCGCATTGGAGGCGGCGTTAAACGCCCTGCCGGCAGGCCTCGACCTGCAACAGTTTGGACGCCGATTTAATCTCAACGACGGGCATTGGGCCGACTTTACCAGTACGCACAATATGCATATTTGCGGGCGTTTGCCGCTGGCATTCGGGATTGCCACTCACCATCTGTCTGCCCTTTCCGATCGCTTGAGGCAAACGGTGACACAGTGGCATCAGTCGTCGCCCGATGTGCAGGGCATCGGTGAATATCAGCTGTTGCGACAACTGTCGCCGCGTGTTGATCGCACAGTGTTGAGTGACGTTTTGCAACAGCTCGTCGCAGAGGGGCACTTTAAGAAAAAGGGCGCCGTCTATTGCCTTGCCGATTGGCGAATCAGACTGCAGGGCAGCGATGAGAAAGTCTGGAACCGTCTGGCGCCCGAAATAGAAAAGGCCGGCGTGGTGGCGCCTCGCGTGTTCGAACTGGCCGAATGGGCAAATCTTGAAGCGACCGAGATCGAGCGCGTGCTCAACCACGTAGTCGCCTGTGGACTGTTATATCGCGTGAGCAGGAACCGCTACTACCTGCCCGAGACCCTGCTGAGGTTGGCGCGGACCGCAGAGCTTCTGGTGCCAGATGGCCTGACGGTGGCTTCTTTTAGAGATGCGTCGGGGATCGGGCGCAATTTGTCAGTCGAGATGCTGGAGTTTTTTGACGAGTCCCGGCTGACGCGCCGCATCGGTCAGAATCGTGAGCTTTTGCAATCGGCCGAGCAGTGTTTCGGCGAGAGCCCTTAACGGCCATAGCCCGTGGCGCTCAGTTGAAACTGGGCAGAATTCTACACGTTTGCATTTCGTCCAGTCGCGTCGCCCACATTTCCAGGCTGTCGCGACAGTCGGTAAAACCATCCAGTCTCGATTTAACCGTACTGGCGGCGATATCCCAATCGCAGCTAATAATGTAGTTGGCGAAAGTCCAGTCGCCCAATTGCTGAATATCCGATTCCAGCAGGTTTTGATCCTGCGCCAGTTGTGCCCACAAATCGGCGTGTTGCTGGCTGAATGGGGCGAGCGGTTGCGGCTCGGGCTCGCCGAGCGGCATGTCGAGCTTATCTGCCAGCAACTCCCACACGTGACGCCAGCGAAACAGATCGCCGTTGGTGATGTTGTAGGCCTGATTGCCGGCGGTGTCAGCGAGCAGGGACCAAACGCCGGCGCGGCCGAGCAGGTCCGCGTCAGTTGCCTGATAGAGGGTATCGTAGGCGGCGGGTTTGCCAGGGAAGCTCAGGGGTTTGCCCAATGCTTTACACAGAGTGGCGTAGGCGCCAATTAGAACCAGTGGATTCATCGATGCGCGCAGGTTCAGGCCGCAGACGATGTGCGGTCTCAGGGCGGTCCAGGTCCAGTTACAACGCGTGGCCATGCTCGCCAGGCAGTCCTGTTGATCGAAGTAGAAATTCTCACCCTGGTGGCGCGCGTCGGACTCGCGGCTGGGTGTGCGATAGGGACCGAGGTGGCTACCGTAATATTTCTGCCCCTGCATCAGCAGCACGCGCTGCAGATTCGGCAGCGATTCGGCAGCCCAGTCGATCAGGGTGTTAAACAAGGCGGTGTTCCAGGCGCTGACCTCGCTCCAGCTCGCCCCTTCGCGCGCAGCAAAGCCTGCATAGACAAGATGAGTGAACTGTTCCAGATTGCCAACAGCTTGCAGCGATGTCACGTCGCTCAGGTCGGCCTGCAGATAGTGCAGTCCGTCGATCGCGTCGTCGGGCCTGCGCCTGGCCAGTCCGGTCACCTGGTATCCGGAATCGAGCAGATGCCGGGCGATGTAGCTGCCTGCGATGCCGGTAACACCTGCGACCAGTACATGGGGAGTATTTGGGTTCATTAGTGATCGCAAATGGTGACTTTTGAGATCCCGGGACCATAGCGGAAATCGCACAAGGGTAGAAGTGGTTTGTAATTGAGCAGGTATTGAGTTTATTGTGCGTCGCAGGTCGATTATGCTTGCCGCATCCATCGATTTGGAGGATTCAATGTCACACCCCGATCCGGCTTCGTCACCCCCTCTCGAGCGCAATGTCGAACTCGCCTGTGCGATATTGAAGCAACGCTTTGGAGAACGATTGCACACCGGGCAATCGATCCGCGAGCAGCACGGTCACACGCTGAGCTGGCTGCCCAACCAGCCCCCTGACGCGGTCATTTTTGCCAACGATTCGCAGGACGTGGCCGACATCGTCGGTGTCTGCGCCGAGCACAACTGTCCGGTGATTGCATTTGGTGTCGGCTCCTCGCTCGAAGGGCATTTAAACGCGCCTCAGGGCGGGGTCTGCATCGATATGTCGCAGATGAATCAGGTGCTCGAAGTACAGGCAGAGGACTTGAGTGTGCGGGTGCAGCCAGGCGTCACGCGCAAGGCGCTGAACACTTATCTGCGCGATACTGGCCTGTTCTTCCCGATTGATCCGGGCGCCGATGCGAGTCTCGGCGGGATGGCGGCGACCCGAGCGTCCGGGACCAACGCTGTGCGCTACGGCACGATGAAAGACAATGTTTTAAGTTTGCGGGCGGTGATGGCCGACGGGCGCGAGATCAATACAGCCAGTCGCGCGAAAAAGACCTCTGCCGGCTATGACCTCACGCGCCTGCTGGTTGGCTCCGAGGGCACGCTGGGCATCATCACAGAACTGACGGTGAAACTACAGGGTATTCCGGAGTCCATTGCCGGCGGCGTGTGCAGTTTCCCGGATGTCGACTCGGCCTGTCAGGCCACGATTCAAACCATTCAGTACGGTATTCCCATTGCGCGGATCGAGTTGCTCGACGTCGATCAGGTCGTCGCGTGTAATGCCTATTCCAAACTCGGCCTGAAGGAAGAGCCAACCATGTTCGTCGAGTTCCATGGCTCCGAAAGCGCTACGGCTGAACAGTCAGAACTGTTCGGTGAGATTGTGAAGGATTGCGGTGGCAGCGATTTTCAGTGGACCCGCGACGAGGCTGAGCGCAACAAGCTGTGGCAGGCTCGGCACGACGCCTACTGGGCAGCGCGACAATTGCGACCTGAGGCCGAAGCGGTGATAACCGACGCCTGTGTGCCGATTTCGCGTCTGGCCGATTGTGTTGAAGAGACACGCAGAGACATCGAGGCGAATAACTTTCTCGCGCCGATGGTCGGTCATGTCGGCGATGGCAACTTTCATACGCTGGTGCTGATCGATATGAATAATCCTGATGAGGTGGCAGCGGCGAAATCATTTTCCGAGCGGCTCAGCGCGCGCGCGATTGCGATGGGCGGCACCTGCACCGGTGAGCATGGTGTTGGCCAGGGCAAAACACACTATCTGCGCGATGAACTTGGCGACACCGTGGATTTTATGGCGATGATCAAGCAAGCGCTCGATCCGAACGACATCATGAACCCGGGGAAAATTTTCTGATGGCGCATTCCTTAAACGATCTTCACGGTGTGATCGCACCGTTCACTACGCCGTTTCGTGACGACGACAGCATCGATTTCGACGCCATCGCCGCGCAGGTGAATTGGTTAATCGACAACGGTGTGCACGGTTTGGCCGCCGGTGGCAGCACGGGAGAGGGCCACGCACTAACACGAGAAGAACATCGCGACCTGCTGGCTGCAACGGTCGACGCGGTCGACGGCCGTGTGCCGGTGGTGGCGGGTATTATCAGCAACTCTACCGCCGAAACGGCACTGCGCGGCAAACAGGTGGCCGAACTCAATCCGGTGGCACTGCAAATCACCCCGCCTCACTATCTGTTTCGGCCCGATGACGATGCGATGGTCCGTCATTTTGCCCAAATACATGCAGAATGTGGTATCCCGATACTGATCTACAACGTGGTGCCGTGGTGCTATCTGTCTCCTGATCTGTTGCTGCGAATTATGGATGAAGTCCCGGGAGTGGCCGGTGTAAAACAAAGCGCTGGCGACATGAAGCTGTTCGCCGATCTGATGCGCCGGGCACAGCCCCGCAATCTTATATTCAGCGCGGTAGACGCATTGCTGTATCCCTCGTATCAACTGGGAGCGCGCGGCTCCATTGCAGCCATCCTGTCGACCGCGCCGGGTCCGTCTGTTCGATTGTGGAACGCCGTGCAGAACGCCGACTGGGATACCGCACTGGACCTGCATCAGCGGCTGATGCCGGTATGGGATGCGGTTGGAGTCGATAACATGCCGTCACTGGTGAAGTATGCGCAACAGTTGCAGGGTGTGCCGGCAGGTATTGCCCGGCGACCCACCTCGCCTGGCACTGACGCACAATGCGAGCAGGTCAGGGCGGCACTCGCGGGCCTGAATCTGATTAGCTAGTCGACTGTCTTTTCAAACGGGCATCGGTTCGGTGCCCGTTTGCAGATTTTTCTCTTCACGCATTCATAGTCGCGCGTGGCCAACGGTCGCGCGCCTTTCGAAATAAGGAGCAACCATGGTTAGTGCTGCACAGCAGCGTGCGGTGTCGGCGGTGTCCGGTCGTTTTTTTTACGGCTGGGTGATCGTCGGGATTTGTGCGCTGGGTCTGTTTACCAGCGGCCCGGGGCAATCGCACACCTTTTCGGTTTTTATCGAGCCGATCAGCAACGAGCTTGGCATTAGTAAAGCGTCGATCGCTTCAGCCTACGCGTTTGCTACTTTGTTCGCCGCGTTGCTTTTGCCAACCATCGGCCGAGTGGTTGATCGCAAAGGGCCTCGCTGGATGCTGTCGCTGCTGGTGGTATTACTGGGCGTAGCCTGCATGTTTTTTGGCGCGGCCAGTGGCGTTTTATGGCTTGCGATCGGATTTGCGATGTTGCGGCTTTTTGGCCAGGGCTCGCTGATGCTTGGCTGTGCCAATATGGTGTCGCAGTGGTTTTCGGCTAAACGCGGATTCGCTGCAGGGCTGATGGCACTGGGCTTTGGCGCCTCGATGGCCATTCATCCGCCACTATCAAATTTTCTGATCGATGCAGTAGGCTGGCGTATGGCCTGGGTTTGCCTGGGTTTGCTCACCTGGCTTTTAATGCTGCCGTGCCTGTATTTTCTGGCCGTCAACACACCGGAGGAAGTGGGCTTGCGCCCTGACGGCGAGGCGCCGATAGCCGCTGGCGAAACGCAACAGGCAGTTGTTGGACTGACACGAGAAGAGGCCCTGCGCGAGCGAGCATTCTACCTGCTCGCGGCCGTCTGGTTTGTGGTCGGTGGTCTGGTCACCGTGCTGCACTTTTTTCAGGTCACCATTTTAAGCGGGCAGGGTCTCTCCGCCGAACTTGCCGCCAGTCTGTTTCCGGTTTCGGCACTGACGCTCGTGATTTTTATGCCCTTGGTCGGCCGTCTGTTCGACCTGATAAAAACTCGTTATGTCATCGCGCTGGCGTTGCTGGTGAATGCCTTGGCGTTGGTCGCGATTACATTTGCGACAAGCTATCCGACTGCGCTGCTATATGCGTTTGTTTTTGGAATCACCAACGCGTTTATGTTGACAATGTTTGGCTACCTGTGGCCGCGCTATTTCGGTCGTCCGCATCTGGGTTCGATTCAGGGGATCGGACAAATGATCGGCGTTGTTGGCGCGTCACTTGGCCCGGTACCGGTGGGTTGGGCGATTGACCGGTTGGGAAGTGGCTCCTCGGTATTGCAATTGCTGGCCGCACTACCGGTCGCGATGGCAGTGATCTGTGTTTTATTCTTGCGCACGCCGGCCGGTATTGAAGCACCGGAAGGGCTTGAGTAATTTTCACATGAGCTGATCATCGCCTTTACAACAGCTTCAATCACTTAACCCTAGCGCACAAAAAAAGGGCTCCGAGAGGAGCCCTTTTTTACATCGAGGATATGGCAGGTCTGGCTACCTGCCGAACACCAGATCTGGCAACCAGAGCGCCAGTTTCGGGAACGCGACGACAATTGCGATACCGATAACCTGCAGTATCACAAACGGGATGATGCCCCGATAGATTTCCTGCATCTTGACCACCGATGGCGCGACACCCTTCATGTAGAACAGGGCGAAGCCGAACGGCGGTGTCAAAAACGACGTTTGTAAATTCACCGCCACTAGTATCGCAAACCAATAGATCACCTGTGCCTGTAGAAACTGCATTTGCGCGACGTTGGTGGGCTCTGCGATATCCAGGTGACCAGCAAATGCACCGGCCATTTCCCTGATGACCGGGGCAAATACCGGCAGGATGATCAAGATGATTTCGAGGAAATCAAAAAAGAAACCCAGCAGGAATATCACGAACATCAGCAGGAACAACAGCGACCACGGGGCCAGGTCCAGCCACTCGATGAATTCGATGATCAGATCTTCACCATAGACGTTGCGGAAAATGGTCGAGAAAGCGGTAGCGCCTGCGAAGATAAAGAAAATCATCGCCGTGGTCAGACCGGTGCGATTGACAACTGATGTCAGTACGTCTTTCGTCAGTGTGCCGTTGAACAGGGCCAGGACCAGTGAGCCAAATGCGCCGACGCCGGCAGCCTCAGTCGGTGTCGCCCAACCGGCGAAGATGGATCCCAGTACCATCACGATCAGGAAGATGGGCGGAACGAAACCTTTCAGGATTCCACCCCAAAAAGTGTTGCCCTCCATTCGACCAATGATCATCGAAGCCATAAAGATGATCAGGAACGCGATCAATCCCCAGTTGAAGCTCGGCATGATGCCGTTGGTGGTGCAGAACCAGGCACCACCAATCGCGATCGCTGCGACAATCAGGTAGAGCCAGACGTTGCGCATGTTGGTTGGGTCGAGTTTGATTGCATCCGGCGGCAGCGGTGGCGCCAGCGACGGATTGATCGTGCAACGCGTCATGATGTAGAGGAAATACAAACCGGCCAGCACCAGCCCCGGGAGGATCGCACCAATGAAAAGGTTCCCTACGGATACGGCAAGCAGGTTGGCCATCAGTACCAGCATGATTGACGGCGGGATCAAAATGCCCAGTGTGGCACTGGCAGCGATGGTGCCGGTAGCCAGTGACGGGTGGTAGCCGCGGCTTAGCATAGTTGGTAGAGCCAGCAGCGTCATCATCACAACCGACGCACCGATGATGCCGGTCGTTGCGGCCATGATAGTACCCATCACCGTGACCGCCAGCGCAAGGCCGCCAGGAACGCGTTTCAGCATGACCTGCAGGATGTGCAGAAGGTCTTCGGCGACGCGGGATTTCTCGAGCATCGTGCCCATGAATACAAAACAGGGTATGGCGACCAGAATCGGGTTTTGGACCGCGCCGGATGCGCCGTCACCGCCCCAGATGCGTTGCACTACGGCGTAGAAAACCTCGATATCCAGAAAGTCGAGGGCAATCGCGATCAGGGCAAAAATAACCGATATGCCTCCGAGTGCGAATGCCACCGGCATGCCGGTGAACAGCATCAATGCCAGCGCCAGAAACATGTAGGCGCCGATGTAGTCGTACAGATGGTCGTAAATAATCTCCCACATGTCAGTTACCTCGACTCAGGCTTTCGGCTGCGAGGCGTTCTGCCTCCAGCGCTTCTTCAGCTGCAATTCTTGCGGCCTCCAGTTCGGCGGCTGATTGTTCGGGAAATATCGACAGCTGACCTTCAGCGTAGGTTTTGCATGTCTGATTGGAGAACAGCATGTTCCACAGGCGAATGAGGGTTGCCAGCACGGCGCAGCCGGCCAGCAGGAAGCCCAGTACCATAAATGATTTAGGAACCCATCGATGCGGGATGCCGGTCAAGGATTCGGAACCCTCGCCAGAGGAAAAAGCAATGTAGCCCATTCGACCGGACCAGTAGATCATGAACAACAGGAACGGAATAGCGAGGAACACGAGTCCGAACATCTCGACCCAGGCTTGTTTACGACGCGATAGCATCTCGCGAAAGATGTCGACACGTACATGGGTGTTGGCGAGATAGCCGATACCGAAGGTAAATAGCAGTAACAGCGCGTGAAAGTGCCATTGTAAATCCTGCAGGATGGTCGACACCGAGTAGTTGGTCACCTGCGTGATCTCGGAGAAATAGAGGCGTGTCACGTCCAGTTTCCGCGTGATCACGTCAAACATGATGACGATGATCAGCGGTATGATAATCCAGCCGGCGGCGCGTCCCGCTTTAGTGGCGATAGTGTCCAGCCGGTCGGCCAGCTTCAACCCAGAGTTCATGTGCCAATATTCCTGCGAATTGGTTGTTGCCTGATGTAGTGATGTCTGCCTGGCAGGTCTGCGGGAGGTATTTACAGCATGTCAGACGAAAAAACGGCGTGAGAAATTCACGCCGTTTTTGTGCTGCCGGGAAGTGTCGGCTACTTCAGGTAGCCTTTGTCACCCCAGATTTTATACGTTTCACGAAATGCAGTGATGCTGTCCCAGAGTTTCTTGCTGTCCTCGTTGGCAGCAATCTCTTCTTCGATCACTTCGTTCCATGCACCCTCGAGTGAATCGAGGACTTCCTGCGGCCATACCATGTTGGTGACACCGTCTGCTTCGTTGGCGAGCATCGCCTCGGGTTGCAGCGCTTCACCTTCAGCCATTTCTACTGAAATGTTGGCGGTACAGGCGACTTCAAACATGGCTTTGAACTCGTCTGGCAGATCGTTCCACTTGTCCCGGTTGACCAGGATTTCGTTGGTGGTTGATTGCTGGTGCCAGCCAGGGAAGTAGTTGTACTTGGCGATCTGGTAAAAACCCAGTGAACGGTCGATCGCGGGCATAGAGAACTCGGTCGCGTCGATAGTGCCAAGTTCCAGTGCGGGGTAGATGTCACCGCCGGCCAGTTGCTGGGTTGAGACTCCGAACTTGTTCATGACCTTGGCGCCCAGACCGAAGAAGCGCATCTTCAGACCCTTGAGTTGATCGAGGCTTTCGATCGGCTCACGGAACCAGCCAGAAGTTTCAGGTGGGATCATGCCGCAGTAAAAGTATTCGATGTTGTCGCGACCGTACATTTCTTTGCCAAGCTCGATGCCGCCACCAAAGCGCATCCACGCGTTGAATTCCATCGCGCCCATGCCGAACGGCCAGGTTGACAGAAAGTTGTACGCCGAGTTTTTGCCCTGGTTGGCACCGGGTGTGCCGTAGGCTGCGTCGAATGCGCCTTCCGCGACCGGATCATAATACGCGTAACCACCCGCCAGTGCGCCGGGCTCGAACACTTTGATATCGAAGTCGCCGCCGGACATTTTGTCTACCCAGTCAGCGACGCGCGGGCCGACAGGACCAATCACCGCGACGTTGGTGCCGAATGCAGAGTGCAGCTTCCAGCGAACCTTCTTCGCGTGTGCGGGGCCTGCGAAACTCGCGACTGCAACGGCCGTTGCCGCCGCGAGGCCGAGTCGTTTCATCAGTGGTGTGGCCATTTAATTCCTCCCGAAGGGTTGTGTTGGTAATTGCTCCGGGCTTGTCTGCCCGGTAACTGGATGGAGCCTTTGTGCCCGTTTCGCCTGTTGCTTCGTGTTCTGGAGCAGGCTGAAAACACGCTCCTAACAGTACACTGGCAACCCGTCGGATTCAAATAGAAAATTGTGCTGCTGAGCGCCAGCCGACAACAGCGCAGTCAGGCGTGGAAATTCAGGTCGATGTCGCTACAAGCAGGGCTTCGGGTTGTTTGCTATAGTGTCGAATGCGTCGGTTTCACGTCGCAAGCCCCCGTGGTTGAATTTTAGCATCAGTGCTTTCTGGGAGAGGTTCTACAGGGTCGGGGATGATTCTGGATGTGCTGAAAGTGCTACAGGGATTTATGACTGAATTCGTAGAAATGCTGCGGCGGGTGCCAATTTTCGCCAAGCTCGACGATCAGGCACTCAGTGACCTGTCGAGCCGCTGTCGGCGCATGACATTCAAGAAGAATGCGGTGTTGATGACCGAAGGCGAGCCGGGCGAATCTTTGTTTATGATTGAGTCAGGTTCTGCGAAGGTCTTCGTCAGCGATGAAGACGGGCACGAACTGGTGCTGTTCGTCGAGAGTCCAGGCAGCCATATTGGCGAAATCGCCCTGCTCGACGACGAGCCGCGCTCAGCCTCTGTGGTCACCCTCGAGAGCACCGTCGTGGTCAGCATCTCGAAACCTGATTTTCTGCGCTCTGTCGAGGCGCATCCGCTTATCCTGATCAGCATCGTGCGCGAACTGACGCGTCGCCTGCGTCGCGCCACCGACGACATCCGCAGCCTGGCGCTCGACAATGTCTATCGCCGGCTGGCAGACAAACTCATGCAGCTGGCCGTGGAAGGAGACGACGGCGACCTGGTGCTGCCCAAACCGTTTAGCCACCAGGAACTGGGCAGCATGATTGGTGCATCGCGCGAAATGGTCGGCAAAATCATGAAAGAGCTGCGCAAGGGCGGTTATGTAGAGGTGAACAATCGCCGCATGCACATCGTAAAGAAGCTGCCGCGCGACTGGTAAACAATCAGTCGGTCAGGCGATTAAATGTCTGCTGATCGATATTGCTGCCACACAGGATCAAGCCCACTCGCTTGCCGGCCAGACGCTCGTGCAGAGGGTTCAACAGGGCAGCCATTGCGGCGGCGCAGGCGGGCTCGACAGCCAACTTCAGATCCGTGAAGATCAACCGCATGGTGTCGGCCAGCAGCACGTCACTGACCAAAACGACGTCATCAACCAGCTGTTGCACGATTGAAAAGGAAAGCGCCTTGTGCATAGGGGCTCCCAGACTGTCTGCAATGGTATCCACCTGCACGCTCGGCAGCGGCTCACCGTCTGCCAGGCTGTCTGTCATACCGCGAGCACCGGCAGGTTCGACACCGTAGACCTCACAAGCCGGATTGATTTGCTTCACCGCCGAGGCGATGCCGGCAATCAAGCCGCCTCCACCGATCGGCACAATGACCGCATCCAGTGTTTCGGCGTCTGCACACAATTCCAGCCCGACCGTCGCGGTACCTTCGATGGTGTGTATACCCTCGAATGGATGGACTAGTGCTCGTCCCTCCTGCTGCTGCAGGTTTTCGGTGATCGAAATCAATTCGGCAATGTTCTCGCCCATAATGACTTCGGCACCCAGTTGTCTGCAGGTGTCAACCCGAAACGGATTGGCGGTTTTCGGCATCACGACTTTGGCGTTGCTGCCGGCGGCACTCGCCGCATAGGCGGTGGCAATGGCGTGGTTGCCGGCTGAAAAGGCCGTGACGCCGCGACTGCGCTGTTCGGGTGTCAGGTGATTCACGACATTGACCGCACCGCGCGGTTTGAAACTGCCGGTGCGTTGCAGCAACTCGAGTTTCAACCAAACGCGAGTGGACGGATCGAGTTTGCGACTGAGCGCCTGCCCGTAGTAGGGAACGGTCGGGGTTCTAATGACATGCTGTCGAATTGCGTCTGCGGTTGACTCAATCTGCCTGAGGCTGGGGTAGTTTTTCATTGGCGTGCGTGTGTATCGGTTGCGAGCGGGAACGCAGTAGAAGACCGCACACAAGTACAACATAGACCGACGCAAGTAGCGATGGCAATCCGTAAGTGGAGGACATATCGATCGCTACACCACCCGACATCGAGCCGAGCAAAGCGCCCACGCCCCACACCGCACCAAACGCCGATGTCCCGTGGATAAGGTCCTGGCCGGTGAACCGGTCACCCAGTGATTTCAGGGCGGTGGTGTATACGCCGTAGCCGGTGGCGCCGGCTACGATCAGCACTGGCCACATCCAGATAGAACCCATCACGACAGGTACCATCAGCGTCAGCGCTGCCGTTAAGGCTGCGCAGGCGGTCAGCACCATTCGGGCGGAGAACCTGTCAGCCAGCCAGCCGATCGGATACTGCAGGAAAACATTACCCAGTATCAGCGCGGTCAGCGCCCAGGCGGCTGTGCTGACGTCCAGGCCATTGCGGATGCCGTAGATCGGAAAAAGTGACAGTGTCGCCGCATCGAAGATCGCGAAGGCGCCGACTGCAGCGATCAGCATCGGCGCTCTGGGTATAAACGACAGAAATCCGGATGAAGACGCAGTCGATTCGGTGGTGACCAGATCTTCCTGCATCAGGAAAAGTGGTGCGGTGCCCAATGCGAGGATGCACGCGCCGAGCACGAAAGGCGTCCATCCCTCGATACCGATGGTGCCGATCAGCGCGGGCCCGGCGCCGAAGCTTGCAGACAACAAACTGGCGTACAGGGCCACGACCTTGCCGCGGTGTTTGTCACCGGCAAACCCGATGACCCAGGCTTCGCTCAGAACAAACAGTACGGCGATCGACATCCCTTGCAGGAAGCGCAGCAGCAGCCAGATCGTCACATGATCGAATACCTTGTATAGCAGCGTGATCACGGCGGTCAGTAATGCCGCCACGATCGCCAGGTTACGAGTGCCCAGACGTGCGGTAAAAAAGGGTATCAGTGGTGAGCAAACGAGTATTCCCAGCGGCATCATCGCGGCATTGATGCCAATCATGTCGGACGGCACACCCCGCATTTCCAGCAACAGCGATAGCAGTGGATAGGTCATGCCGAAAGCCAGCCCGAATACCGTGATGGCAGAACAAGCAGCAATCAGGTTGCGTACGTGGGGTTCAGAGGATGCGCTCAATTTATTATTTTTTTCCAACGGCGGGCGCCGACTGTATAGCACCCGCCATGCCGACGCTTCTTTTAGTTGATGTCGGTCACTGAACGGAATTGTGAAGGTTGACTGATTGCCGTCGTAATGTGGACATTACAGACGCTTGGGCCTATTATGCGCGCGATCTGTCGCACCCACTGACAGATCACCGCTACCCTGCCGCTCTACATCACGCAAGAGAATTCAATTGTGCAAAAACGCCGTGCTGGCGCTGGCCGATGGCACCATACTCGAAGGCACTTCGGTTGGTGCAAAAACAATGGCCGACGGAGAAGTGGTGTTCAACACCGCGATGACCGGGTACCAGGAAATCCTGACCGATCCGTCCTATCGAAAACAGATAGTCACGCTGACCGCACCCCATATTGGTAACACCGGAACCAACTCGGAAGACGCCGAATCCGGAGGCATCCACGCCGCCGGTCTGGTGATTCGAGACACGCCGAAGCGGACCAGCAATTTTCGTAACGAGCAAGATCTCGACGCGTATCTGCAAGGGCATGGCATTCCGGCTATCGCTGATATAGACACCCGGAAACTGACCCGGATTTTGCGCAGCAAGGGCGCGCAGGCGGGTGTTATTGATTGCTCTGATCAACCGAATCCCGAGGCTGCGATTGCTCGAGCGCGACAGTTCTCGGGGTTGGCCGGGATGGACCTGGCCCGGGAAGTCACCACGGCACAGCGCTATCAATGGAATGCCAGCGTTTGGGAGTTGGGGGCCGGCAGTGGTGACGTACCTGACAGCCGCTTGCCGCATCATGTGGTCGCCTACGATTTCGGGGTCAAGCGCAACATTCTGCGATTGCTGGTGGCCAGTGGTTGCCGGGTGACTGTGGTTCCTGCGACGACGCCGGCCAGTGAGGTTCTGGCGATGCAACCCGATGGGGTGTTTCTGTCAAACGGGCCGGGCGATCCCGAGCCCTGCGACTATGCGATCGAGGCGATTCGCGAATTCCTTACTAACGACACGCCACTGTTCGGGATTTGTCTCGGGCACCAATTGCTGGCGCTGGCCTGTGGCGCTAAAACGCTGAAGATGAAGTTTGGTCACCATGGCGCCAACCATCCAGTGCAGCACCTCGATAGCGGGCGCGTGTTCATCACCAGCCAGAACCACGGTTTTGCGGTTGATCCGGACAGTCTGCCCGCCAATGTCCGGGCTACGCATCGCTCGCTCTTTGATGAATCGCTGCAGGGCATCGAATGCACAGACAAGTCAGCGTTCAGCTTTCAGGGGCACCCTGAAGCAAGCCCGGGACCACAGGATCTGTTGCCGTTGTTCGCCCAATTTGTCGCCCAGATAGAAAAACACAAACATGCCTCGTCGCAGTGATCTGACCAGTATTCTCGTTATTGGTGCCGGCCCGATCGTGATCGGCCAGGCCTGCGAGTTTGACTACTCCGGTGCGCAGGCCTGTAAGGCTCTGCGCGAGGAGG
>CAZYDV010000110.1:0-17345 GCA_964646405.1 uncultured Granulosicoccaceae bacterium
CATAGTCATGCATGTCGGAAAGAAAACGAGCCGAGCTCTTAGGTGAGTAAACTTTTTGCCAGATACATTGAGCTACGAAATTACGGCGCCCGAATATTTCATCGAGCAGTAATCTCAAATATGGCATCTCATTGTCGTCAATGCTAATCCAGATACTGCCGTCGTTTCTCAATAGATTCCTTAGAACTTCCAGCCTGTCTCGCATCATGTTCAGCCAAAGGGAGTGTTCAATTCCATCTTCATAGTGTTCAAATGCGGACCCTGTGTTATAAGGAGGGTCAATGTAGATGCACTTTACTTTTCCTGTAAATTCCTGCTCAAGAGCCTTGAGTGCAAGCAGGTTGTCTCCATGAATTAGGCGGTTGTCAAAATAGTCATTGGCTGAATTTCGCTGCTCGGCGTGATACGACTTCTCCGGGTCTTCAAGCAATATTCGCGGCTCTAACCGAGGTCGATTCTCTTTTCCGATCCAGGTAAGCTCCAGTTTTCGTTTTCTTGCCATCGCTCTAAACTTCGCGTTTGCTAAATTGGCATGCACGTGTTGTTACTAAACGCGCAGGAGGTAGTTTTAATAGAATTATGTTCGAAAGTTTGCTTTTCACAAGTGGTTCTCTAGTGTCCAACGAATGCAAAAAATCTGATTCAGGCTACTGCGTTGCTGAAGTTGTCCTTCTATTTTCTCTATTAGCTCATCTCGTCGATTGTCAATTTGATCTTGGGACTCGTAGAGTTTCTTGCGCCTTTCCTTACGGGTTCTTTCCAGAAGCCTAATTTTTTTCTGAGCTTCCAGCTTATCCGTTAACGATGTCGTCAATGTAGCGACCTTACGGGCCTCACGAATGTCTTTGTCAAGATCTTTGATTTCTCGCTCAAGCCCCTGCTTTAAATCATCGGACCAATGATCGAGCTTTAACACTTCTTCGTCAAAGTGCTGCATGTTCCGTTGCTCCACATCGTTAATCCGCTGCGATGTCTCTGCGGCTCGCGCAGCAGCCAGATCGGGTGCCGGTTCGACTGTATCGCTGTTAACGGTAGCAGGGATCGCTAATAGTTTGCTGCATAATTCTGCATCCAGTTGGGTGCCGTCATCGCTGATACCTGCCATCAACAGAAACTCTTCAGTATCCAGCGAAGTAATGGTCAATTGTGACAGTTCCAGCCACCCTGAGCCACCGATAAACGGTTCCAGTAGACTGATTACCGATCCGTATTGCGCATAGTGAAAGGTGAGAGTTGCTGGTGTCAGCGCGCGATCAACAGCACGCTTGATCAGCGCCTGAGCGAGCGGGTGATCTTGCCGATAAAACGTTTCATTGGCTGATTGCGCCTTACGCCAATCTAGATGGTACGGACCGGACGTGGCCATGTTGCCGTGATAGTGGAATCGTGGTTCGTTATCGTCAAATTTCGCGTCTGTCTGCAATTCGCTGCGAGTCAGATTCAGCAGCCAGCGCTCTCGCTCCGATAAACTTTCGAGCGTGCGATCTCTATGTACCTTAAGACGATTGGTCACTTCTTCATCAAAGTGTTCCAGCAGCACTTCGCGGGTGTCATTCATGCGGGATTTGATTTCGCTATCCAACTCTAATTGCAGTTTGTCAAACGCGCTGCTGATTTGTTCTGGTGTGCGGCAGTTTTGATAAACCTCGGCAATGCGGCGTTCGATGTCAACGCCGGATTCCAGTGCGCCGAGCACTTGATCGCTGGCGCCGAATATGCCGTCAAACAGGGTGAATTTCTCACTTAGGAGCTCGAAAACGCGCTCGTCCGCCTGATTGCGGCGGTTCAGGAAGTTCACCACCACCACGTCGTGCTTCTGGCCGTAGCGGTGGCAACGGCCAATGCGCTGTTCTATCCGCTGTGGATTCCACGGTAGGTCGAAGTTTACCACTAGGGAGCAGAATTGCAGATTCACGCCTTCGGCGGCAGCTTCTGTGGCGATTAGAATCGAAGCGTCGTCTTTGAATTTTTCGACAATGGCGGTTTTAATATCGACGGGTTTGGAGCCGCTTATGCAGGGCTGCCCGTGGTGTTGTTGCAGCCATTCATCGTATAACTGCTTTGATAGCGGGTCGGCGTTAGAGCCATTCATTAGTACCAGTTGCCCCTGATAGCCGTTGGCGTTCAACAGTTCGAGCAAATAGCTTTGTGTGCGTCGGGATTCTGTAAAGATGACGGCCTTTCTGGCAGCCCCGAGGGATTCAGCCTGCTCGAATGCTGTTTCGAGTGCCGGGATCAGTGCTTCGCCCTTTGCGTTTACCGTGATGCGGCTGGCGAGTGCTTCAAAGCCCTGCAGCTCTGCCAGTTCATCATTAAGTTTTACCCGGTCTATCGGTGGTAAGGCAGTAGGGGAGTCGGCGGGAGCTTTGGCTACATGCGCAGAATTCGAATCGATCATGATGCCGTCTTTCACCACGGGGGCGACTGCTTCCCACTCATCTTGCAGCGCATGGAGGCTCTCAAATTCAGTGTCGAACAGTGCCAGCGATTCGTTGCTGTCATCCTCTGATCGGCTTTCATCAGTCTGCTGACTGGTCGAGCGCAGAGCAGTTTGTTCCTCGCTCAATTTTTGCAGTCGCTCGACCAGGCCCTTTAGGGTGGCCGAGATAGCAAAGGTCGATGATGCGAGTAACTTGCGTAGCACCAGCGTTATCAGGTGGCGTTGTTGAGCAGGAATCGATACCAATGATTCGCGTTGCAGGAAGGCAGATACCGATTCGTAGAGGTGATGTTCGTCATCGCTGGGCGTGAAATCCTGCGTGAGCGGTATGCGCCGGGTGTAGGGAACGTATTCCACCACCTGTTTGCGCAACGTGCGAATACAGATGGGTTTCAGGCGGTGTCTCAAGCTGGCGTTACGTGCCGATTCGTTGCCGGTTTGCACAAACTGTTCGCGAAACGACGCGGCATCTCCAAAGACGTGTTCGTCAATAATACTGACGAGGCCATACAATTCCATTAGCGAGTTTTGCAAGGGTGTGGCGGTGAGCAAAAGTTTGTGAGCCGGCGCAATCGTATCTGCTATGCGGCGCGCCATGCGGCTGTTTTTTTGGTACACGTTACGTAAACGATGTGCCTCATCTACCACCACCAAATCCCAAGGTACAGCCTGGACAAACTGCTGCTTTGCAGAGACAAAATGGTAAGAGCAGATGACGATGGTGTCGTTTTGTGAGAATGGATTGGCGCTGCCGGCTCGCTGCAGTTGGTTGAACGCTTTGCCGTCCAGTACCATTGAGGGCAAGAAGAATTTTTCGTCCATTTCCTGCTGCCACTGCTTGCGCAGGGTGGCGGGGACTATCAGAAGGATTCGGCGTTTTCGCTCAGCCCAGCGTTGCGCGAGCACAATACCCGCTTCGATGGTTTTCCCCAGGCCGACTTCGTCAGCGAGTATGGCCCCTCTGGAAAGGGGTGACCGCAGCGCAAACAGCGCGGCATCCACCTGGTGCGGGTTCAGGTCAACCCGAGCGTTAGAAATTGAACGGCTCAGGCTCTGGATGCTGCCGCCATCTCCCTTGATGGTCAGGAGATGAGCCCAGTACTGGCTGTGATAGGGAGTCATTATTGCGGCTGGGTATTTATAACAATCTGGATTTGGCTGGGTTATCGCTGAGTTGGCATGGTCCCTGAGCCAGCAGAAGGTTCTTTGTATTCCAGAGAACATTGTGCCCTATTCAAATGCGAATCATCAGGGGTCAGGTTAGTTTTGTAAAGTTCAGTGAATCTTCACTGCCACCTTACTCGTGCTCGACGGGGCGTACAGGGAAGGTGGGGATGGAAGATTCGAGTTTCGCCGGGTTGGATGATCCAGCAGTGAGGAGTTGAATCGGTCAGTGCCGCGAGCAGTCGCGTTCCTTGCTTTGGTCTCTTTAATTGGCAGGTAATTGAAAAATATGCCAAATATATCTAATATGTGCCACCATATTAACATAAATGGCACAAATTCTCATGGCTGCACCACTATCAAAGACTGAAGTCCAACTGGGACCGCAGGGCCGGGTGGTGATTCCTGCTCGACTGCGCCAGGCCCTTGACCTCAAACCCGGCGATAGACTGGTTGCCAGAATGGTTGGGGACAGCATTGTTTTAGAGCGCCCGGAAAACATGGTCAAGCGAATGCAAGAGCGTTTCGCCGGAGTGCCGGCGTGCACTGATCTCGCTGATGAGCTTATCGTTGACCGCCGGAACGAAACAAAGCGCGAGCAAGACAAGTGACTTGTGTGCTGGATGCCTCGGCGTTGCTCGCCCTACTGCACAATGAACGTGGCGCGGAGCGCGTTGAACCGGCCTTACCTGGTGCGATCGTCAGCACCGTCAACTGGGCAGAGGTAATACAGAAATCGGTAGCCCATGGTGCCAATATCGATGGTATGTCTGAGGAACTGCAGGCTGCAGGTGTAATATTTGAGGCTTTCAGCCATTCCCAGGCTGAAATTGCCGGACAACTTTGGTTAACAACACGACCATTCGGACTGTCGCTTGGTGATCGTGCGTGTCTCGCACTGGGGCTCCTGCGATCATTGCCAGTGATGACGGCCGACAAGGCTTGGAACCAACTACAATTGGACGTCCCTGTCGATGTGATTCGTTAGTCTGCAGTAGCAACGTGCCGCATATTCACCGGTCGTTGCCGAACGATTACAAGGTGAGACTACGTGAATTACACGCGATGATCGCGGTTGTGCTCTACGCATTGGCGCCGGCCGTTAGATACGCCGCACATGGTGTGCGCAATATCAATGAGCAACTTATCGAAGCCGGTGTCGTATGCGGCTGCAATCGCCGCCAGTTGCTGAGCCGAATTCGCCTGCCACTGGCACTCCCGCAAATACTGTTGGGTGTTAATCAAACCATCATGCTGGCGTTGTCGATGCTGGTCATTACTGCGCTGGTGGGCACGCGCGATCTGGGGCAGGAAGTGTACATCGCCTTAACCAAAGCGGATACCGGGCGTGGCATCGTGGCCGGATTGAGCGTGGCGTTTATCGCTATTATCGCTATTATCGCTATTATCGCTGACCGAATCGTCACCGCCAGGGCACGCCGTGCAAGCCAACGTTACAGCCAGGATCGGTCACAACATGTCCACTGATAATTCCAATCACTCCACCAACCTGGAACTCATTCAGGCGATTCCGTATTGGCAATCAGCAGTACAGATCGAACCGCTGGAAGGTGGTATCACGAATCACAACTATCTGGTGTCCGGTGATCAGGGCCGGTTTGTGGTCAGGCTCGGCGACGATATCCCGGTGCATCAGATTTTGCGATTCAATGAAATTGCCGCAGGCGTTGCTGGCTGCGCCGCGGGCCTGTCGCCGCAAATTCGATATCATCAACCGGGTGTGCTGGTAATGGATTTCATTCCGGGCAAAGCGCTGAGTGCGGAGCAAGTGCGCCACCCGAAACAACTGGAACGCATTATCGAACTGATACAGCGTTGCCACCGTGAAGTGCCTAAACATCTGCGCGGGGCATCGGTGGTGTTCTGGGTCTTTCATGTATTGCGTGATTATGCGGCAACCCTTACGGAAGGTAAAAGCCGTCACGTGGAGCGTCTACCCGCTCTACTTAAAACTGCCAGTGCGCTTGAGCGGGCCGCAGGCCCTTTCGATATCGTGTTCGGTCACAACGATCTGCTGCCCGCCAATATACTGGATGATGGCACTCGGCTGTGGCTGATCGACTGGGAATACGCCGGTTTTAATTCTCCATTGTTTGATCTTGGCGGACTGGCGTCGAACAATGAACTGGAGCAGGCGCAGGAGCGCTGGATGCTCGAACGCTATTTTGAAAAGTCAGTCGACGATGGTCTGTGGCGACAGTATCAGGCGATGAAATGCGCCTCCTTGCTGCGCGAGACGATGTGGAGCATGGTGTCGGAAATTCACTCTAATATCGATTTTGACTACTCCGTATACACCACTGAAAATCTGGCTCGGTTTGAACAGAGCCTTGATCATTTCAACAGCCTGTGAGCGGTACTATGGAAAGTGTGCCTTCATCGGCCAAGGTGATTGTTATCGGTGGCGGGATTGTCGGTTGCTCCACCGCCTATCATCTGGCGAAAATGGGTTGTGAAGTATTACTCCTTGAACAATCAAAACTCACATCCGGCACCACGTTTCATGCGGCTGGTCTGGTCGGCCAGTTGCGCAGCAATGCCAATGTCACGCAGCTACTTGGGTATTCGGTAGATCTCTACAAAAAGCTGGAACAGGAAACCGGATTGGCCACCGGCTGGAAAATGAATGGCGGCCTGCGGCTCGCCTGTAATCGCGAGCGCTGGATAGAAGTCAAACGCCAGGCGACAACAGCGCACTCGTTCGGCCTCGATATGCAGTTGCTTACCCCCAGTGAAGCGCAAACCCTGTGGCCATTGATGACGGTGGATGATGTGATTGGTGCGGCCTACCTGCCTACAGATGGTCAGGCCAACCCTGCCGATATCACTCAGGCGCTGGCGCGTGGTGCCCGAATGGCGGGTGCTCAGATTGTTGAGGATACCGAGGTGCTCGAGCTTGAGATCGGCCAGCGCGGCATCACCGCGGTGATCAGCAGCCGGGGCAGAATAGAATGCGAAAAAGTGGTGTGCTGTGCCGGTCAATGGACGAGAGCATTTGCCGCAAAATATGGGGTCAATGTGCCACTGGTTTCGGTGCAGCATCAGTACATGCTGACCGAAAAAATGCCTGGCGTTGAGAGCAACCTGCCCACCTTGCGCGATCCCGATCGACTCACCTATTACAAAGAAGAAGTGGGTGGCCTGGTGATGGGCGGGTACGAGCCCGATCCGATTCCGTGGGCGATTGACGGTATCCCCAAAGGTTTCAGCTACACCCTGCTGGATTCAAATTTTGATCACTTTGAGCCGATGCTGGAACTGGCACTGGGCCGTGTGCCCGGGCTTGCCGAAGTAGGCATCAAGCAACTCACCAATGGCCCGGAGAGCTTCACCCCCGATGGTAATTTCATTCTTGGCGAGGCGCCGGAGTTGCGCAACTTTTTTGTCGGCGCCGGCTTCAATGCGTTTGGCATAGCCGCAGGTGGCGGAGCGGGTATGGCACTGGCCGAATGGGTGCACAAGGGCGAGCCTCCCTATGACTTATGGAGTGTGGATATCCGGCGCTTCGGG
This sequence comes from uncultured Granulosicoccaceae bacterium, assembly GCA_964646405.1. Classification (GTDB taxonomy): domain Bacteria; phylum Pseudomonadota; class Gammaproteobacteria; order Granulosicoccales; family Granulosicoccaceae; genus CAKZSB01. The sequence continues at coordinate 7,136 of CAZYDV010000110.1, forward strand.
CGGCCCCACTTCGATACGGACTGGGTCCGCACTCGCACGTTGGAGGCCTATGGCAAGCACTATACGATTGCCTGGCCACATGAGGAACACAGCTCGGGGCGTCCGTGCCGGCGTTCACCGCTCTATCAATTGTTGCGGGAGCAGGGTGCCTGCTTTGGTGAGAAACTCGGGTGGGAACGACCGAACTGGTTTGCCGATATAGATGCCGGTGAGAAGCCACAAGACATCTACAGCTTTGAACAACCTAACTGGCATACTGCAGTGGCGCGTGAACATGCCGCTGTGCGCAATACAGCAGTGTTGATTGATCAGAGTTCATTCGCGAAGTATTTGCTGAAAGGCCCCGATGCACTGGCCGCATTGAACTGGCTGGCAGCGAATGATGTCGACAAGCCAATCGGGTCGGTGACCTACACGCAAATGCTCGATGATCACGGTGGCATACAGGCAGACGTCACCGTTGCCAGGCTGAATCGATACGAGTTTTACATCGTCACCGGCACCGGTTTCGCCACCCACGATTTCGACTGGATATCACGCAACATTCCAGACGGTATGAATGCCCAGCTGGTCGATGTCACCAGTGCCGGTTGTGTGCTGTCACTGATGGGGCCGGCGTCGCGCGAGATTCTTCAGCGCGTCACTCGCAGCGATATGTCAAACAGTGCGTTTCGATTTGCCACGCTGCAGACGATCGGCATTGCCGGCTGCCCGGTCAATGCCCTGCGTATCACCTACGTCGGTGAGCTGGGCTGGGAGCTGCACTTGCCAGTGGAGTACGCACACACGGTCTACCAGGCGTTGATGGCCGCAGGTGAACCGCTGGGTTTGATCAACGCCGGATACAGGGCAATAGAGACCTGCCGGCTGGAGAAGGGCTATCGGGCCTGGGGCAGTGATATTGGACCCGACCATACGCCACTTGAGGCCGGGCTTGGCTGGGCGCTTAAATCTCGCAAAACCGATATGCCGTACAAAGGGCGCGATGCCATTATCGCGCAGCAATCCGGCGGACTGAAAAAACAACTGGTGGGATTCAGCGTATCTGAACCTGGCGTGGTGCTGCTGGGCCGCGAAACCATCTATCGCAACGGCGAGCGCGCCGGCTGGCTCAGCAGTGGCGGTTTCGGGCATCATCTGGGCGTGGCGATCGGCTATGGTTATGTCAGAAATCCCGCAGGGGTGGATGCAGACTACATCGAACGCGGTCGCTATCAGCTTGAAGTCGCCACCGTGCGGGTGGATTGCACCGTCAGCCTTACGCCTTTTTATGATCCCGCGATGTCAAAGGTCAAGTCCTGACGCGCGGTGGTACTCGGGACTTAATGGCCTGCGAATTGGGTAAAAAATCTTGAATCATCGATCAGCAAGCGATACCCCCCGGACCTTCGACAAGCTCTTCACCCTGCAGGAATCGATTCCCGAGGCGGGCATAGAACGCGCCGTTGAGATCATGCGCAGTGGGAAATTGCACCGCTATAACGTCGCCGAAGGCGAAGTCGCCGAGGCAGCACAACTGGAGCGGGAGTTTGCCGATTATCTCGGCGTATCCTACTGTCTTGCCTGTGCGTCGGGTGGTTACGCGTTGCATGTCGCACTCAAGGCGGCCGGCTTGTCGCCCGGCGACAAGGTGCTGACCAACGCGTTTACTCTGGCGCCGGTGCCAGGTGCCATTCACAACGCGGGTGGTGTGCCGGTGCTGGTCGAAATCGATGAAAATTTCTGCGTTGATATCGATCATCTCGAATCTTTGATGAAAACTGGCGACTGCCGCTTTTTCATGATTTCGCACATGCGCGGCCATTTGGCTGATATGCATCGAATTGCGGCACTGTGCGAGCAACACAACGTCGTGCTGATCGAAGACTGTGCGCACACCATGGGTGCGAGCTGGAATGGCGTGGCCTCTGGCACGTTCGGCGCGGTGGCCTGTTTCAGTACGCAGACCTACAAACACATGAATAGCGGTGAGGGTGGATTACTCACCACCAACGATCCGGAAATTATCGCCCGAGCCACCATGCACTCGGGTTCCTACATGCTGTACGAACGGCACGGGGCCGGGCCGGAGGGGTCTGTGTACGAGGATATTCGTCTCGACACCCCCAATTACAGTGGCCGTATGGACAACCTGCGCGCCGCGATACTGCGTGCGCAACTGCCGATACTGGCCGACAACTGCGAGCGCTGGAACCAGCTCTACCGAGCGGCAGAGCGCGGGTTTGCGCAGATCGAGGGCTTTGTTCTGCCGCATCGTCCAGAGAGGGAGTATTACGTCGGCAGCTCGATTCAGTTTCGAGTTCCGGCTTTCACGCAATCGCAGGTTGAACAGTTTCTGTCAGGTTGTGCGCAACGCGGTGTCGAGCTTAAATGGTTTGGCAGCCACGACCCTCAGGGGTTTACCAGCCGTTACGATAGCTGGCGCTACCTGGGTGAGGCAGCGGTGCTTGCAAACACCCTGGAGATATTGCGCTGTACATTTGATATGCGTTTGCCGTTGACGTTCGACACCGACGACATCGCCACCATCGTGCAGATTGTCCGTGAAGTTGCACGCGATAGTCATACATAGCTACAGGTAACGTTACATTTGCGCGCGCGGGTCAGTTGGCGCTGGGTGGAGGTTGCCGGTTTTTGCGAGCTGGCTATCAGTTTCAGCAGGACTTATATTGCCAAAATAAGACCAGCAATTTTGGAAGTCGTCGTAATGCAGTATTCAAGAACCTTGTTGGCAACGCTGGTTGCCCTCGCGGTCGCAGTGCCCTCAGTAGTTATCACCACCCATGCGTCACCACCTCCTCTGGTACTGGCAGAGCATTATCATTCCCAAATCGATCTGTCTCGTTACTGGGTCAGCGAGAAGTACGACGGCGCGCGTGCCTGGTGGAATGGCCGCGAGTTTGTCAGCCGTGGTGGCAATGTCTATCGCGCACCGGGCTGGTTTGCCCGTAATTTTCCGCAACATACGCTCGACGGTGAGTTGTGGATGGGGCGGGGGAGTTTTCAACGGCTGATGCAAACCATTCGCGATCACACACCGGATGAGAAAGCCTGGCGCGAGGTTCGCTTTATGGTGTTCGATGCGCCTGATATTGATGGGCCTTTCAACCAACGCCAGTCGATGCTGAAAAGCTGGGTCGCGGCTGCGCAAAATCCCAGACTGGAAATAGTGCCACAGCAAAGAGTGTCAAGCCATGTCGCGTTGCAGCAATTGCTCGTGCGCGTGACCGAAGAGGGTGCCGAGGGGCTGATGCTTGCGCGCGATGATAATCGCTATCGCGCCGGCCGCCACACCGGCCTGATCAAGATGAAGCTGCATCAGGACGCCGAGGCCACTGTGATCCGGCACCTGCCCGGTAAGGGAAAGTATCGCGACGTGATGGGGAGTCTGCTGGTTGAAGACGACCAGGGGCGTCGTTTTCGTCTCGGCACGGGATTTACTGATGCCGAGCGTGCCTCGCCTCCATCGATCGGTGTCGTAGTGAGCTATCGCTACCAGGGCCGCACGAAAAGCGGTGAACCTCGCTTTGCCAGATTTTTGCGCATCCGGCCCTCAGAGTAGCAGGCACTTCAGGGACAACCGTCTGCCCGCTTCGATGCATGCGACATCTAAAGGAAGTCTGCTCAGCAGTCTGGCTGCTCACAGTGGGCAAGGTTCTAACGCCCGGACTCCTCGTGGCTTAGTCGATATAATGCAGGCTTGAAGGCCACGTGCAGCAGACGGACAGTTTGCCCGCGCATCGCCAGAACTCATTGCCGGAAGCTCGCGATGCAATTCTCACCCTTGCCCTACCATCAGGAGATCTGCGCGCATCTCAAGCGCTTTGAACCCGGGCTGTGGAACTGGTTCATGTCTGATCGCTTCGGGCAGGAACACCGCGAAAGCAGCACGCTGCACCTGTTGAAGACCACCTATCGGCTGGCTCGCGAGAGCCATTCGCAACTATACGCACTGGGTGAGTCGGTTGCCGGGCAGCTCGGTATCGACTGCCCGCTGACGATCTACCAGGAGCAGTCGGCAGGCTTAGAGACCAACGCCGCGTTGTTTTTTTCTGAAGATGAACTGATCGTGGTGCTGCAGGGACCCATTCTGCAACTGCTTGATCAGCACGAACAGCGAGCCTTACTGGGCCACGAACTGGCACACCACAAACTGTATACCGAGAGCGATGGTGAGTACTTTGCCGCCGCTCGCCTGTTGCACTGGTGTACCGAGCAACCGGATTGCCACAGTGCGTATCTGGAGACGCAGCGACGCTACCAGTTGCATACCGAACTCTATGCCGATCTTGGGGCCGCCGTGGTGTGTGAGGCGCCAGAGGCACCGATCGCCAGCCTGTTGAAAGTGCACACTGGCCTGATTGACGTCAACGTAGCCGATTACCTGCAACAGGCTGATGAAATTCTAGAGCGCGACAGAACGGGCGCCCAGGGGCTCACGCATCCGGAGTGTTACATCCGCGCCAAAGCGCTCAGCGATGGCATGGCCGAGCCTCAGCAATACCTGTCGCTGGTTCGAGGCCCGCTGGATGTTCGCAGGCTCGATCTGCTGGACCAGCGTGAATTGTCGCAGGTCACCCGTGAGCTGGCGCTGTTGCTGGGTGCTGACGAGCGCTTTCGACAAGACGAACACGAAGTACTGCTGCGCGAGTACTTTCCAATGTTCGAATGGCCGGATGTGGACGATGGCGCACAGGAATCTGTACTTGTGCTGCGCGAGAAGCTTGCGGCCTACGCGCAGGATACGCAGCAGTTTCTCGCCTGGTTGCTGCTCGATCTTGCCACCGCTGATCGAGATGCGGCCACGCCGTTGCTTGGCCCTGCCTTGCTGTTTGCCGAGCGTATCGGAATCGATAGTCTGTTTGAGGCCACAGCCCGGAAAGAACTGAAACTCAAAAAGGTCGATACGGCTACAGCACTCCAACAGGCGCGTGAAAACCCGCCGGGCGATGTGGCGCGATGAACTCAGTCGATTCAAATGAACAGGGCCAGTCAATTCTTGCATGGCTGCACCAGACTGCAGCGAGTGGTGAGGTGGGCAGCGATGATATCGTTGCACTGATGCAGCCGTTGCTGATGCAGGTGGTTGCCACCCACGAGAGCGGCAAGGTCGCACCACTGAACGGCATTGACCAACTGCGAATTTCTCTTGGGCATGTGTGGTATGCCAACATTCACGCGGCAGCGCCAACGGACAACATAGCCGCGGTACGCCAACTGGAAAAATCCTCACCCGCACTGCAACTGGACGTGACCCGAAGGCTGCGGGTAGAAGATGGTGAGCGATTGCGTGACAGCACCACGGCCGCGCGCGAGGATGCAGCAAGCGTTGCCTATTATCCGGACTACATTGCCTGGGAGCAGCGGCTCGATCATCACGACGCGCTGACCGATACCTTTGTGCTGGGTATGCTGATGGCAACCCTTGCCACCGGGCTCGATTTCAGTGATACCGAACAACTACAGGACTTCGTGATGTCGCGACACGACCTGTGTGCCCTGAATCCGCGCCTGTCACCCGTGATCGCCATGCTGATCCGGCGGATGACATCGCTTGAGCGAGAGCGCCGGCCACAGGATCTGTCGAGCATCGCGACAGCTCTGGCACATTATCGATTCCAGGAAGTCGAGGAGTCGATCGCCGATCTGCCGGCAGTGGCGACGGACGACCGTCGCGCCATATTGCTGAACCGTTTGCGCAATCGTCTCTATGAGATCAGCCGTCGCAATCGATTGATCTACTATCGCGAGACGGGCAGCAACGCCAATCTCACCGTCGGTTCGGTGCCTCATGTGCTCAACGTCGAATCAATCCGCCTGCAGCAATTGTTGTTTACCAACGAGGCGTTCTGCAAACAACTTGGCAGCGGAAAACCGCTGCAGCTTTACCGCTGGTTGCGACTGGAAGACTATCCCTTTCTCGCTACGTCACTTGATCGGATTCGGCTGCAGGCCAATCGTGACGCCAGGGAATTCGGGTTCTCGCAACTGCGCCTGGTGACAGCCTTTCTGCGCTGGCACAATCTCAAAGATGCACCGGATGAGCGGATCAATTCACCGCTGGTACTGGTCCCGGCTACTTTGCGCAAGCGCAAGGGCGTACGTGACAGCTTCGAACTCGACACCGACCCCACCGACGCTGAAATCAACCCGGTGTTGCGGCACCTGCTGCGCGACCTCTACGATATTCAATTGCCGGAGCGTATCGATGCGACAAGCTTTGCCGAACTGGAGGGGCTGCACCAGTCTCTCGCGCAGCAGTTGGCGCAGTCACATAAAGGGCTGGAGCTTGAGCTTGTAAAAACCCCGCGGGTACAGTTGATCAAGCGCAAGGCGTTGCGACGCCTGGATCGCTATCGACGCAAGATTCGAAAAACCGGCAAGGGGCTGAAAAGCCTTGACGGGCTTTCTTATAGCTATAGTGCGGGGCGTTACGAGCCGCTTGGTGTGCAGATCTTTGCCCGTGACGTGCGCCCGGCCAATGCCCCGAACCGCGATCTACTGGAAATGGATCCGCATCAACGCATCATTGAACAAATGATGCCACCAGCTGAGGCGGCCGATGTCGAACGCGAGTTCTACATGATCGATGCGGGCGAGGAAAAGGGCTCGACACACTGGGAAATAGATCTGTGTTCCGTCAGCCTGGCCAATTTCAGTTATCGGAAAATGACACTGGTGCGCGACTATGCTGAACTGGCGGCCAACAGCGACAGCCAGCAATTGAATTTTGAACAACTCTTCACCGAGGAGGTTCGCCCTAAGCTTTCGCCGCCGCCACTGCCGCCGTTGGCGCAGCGCTACAACGTTTTGCCCATCGATCCGAGTCAGCGGGCCGCTGTGTTACGCGGTCGAAGCGGGCAGAGTTATGTGATTCAGGGGCCGCCGGGTACCGGCAAGTCTCAGACCATCGCCAATCTGATTGTCGACTATGTGGCGCGCGGTCAGTCGGTCCTGTTTGTCTGTGAAAAACGCGCCGCACTCGATGTGGTCTATCACCGTTTAAAACAGGTCGGTCTGTCAGACATCTGTTGTCTGATTCACGACACGCGTGAAGACAAGAAGCCGTTTATCAGTGCGTTGAAATCCCGCTATGAGCAGGCGATCGAACAAACACCGGATGCGCAGGCCCAGACGCGCAGAGACGAATGGCTCGATGAGATGCAAAGTCAGCTTGCGCGTCTGGAAAAATTTTCCAGTGCGATGATCGAACCGGATGACGATCAACTGACACTGCGAGGTTTGATCGGCATGTGGGTCGAGCGAGGTGCGCCGGACGCGATGCAGCACGCAGATTCGCTGCCCGATTGGGCCGAATTTTCCAACGCCCGCGAGCGATCGGCAGATTTACGCGATTTGCTGCAAAGTGAAAGCGGCCATGATGTTTTCGCGCGTGCACCCATGCGCTACATCAACGCTAAGGTGGTCGCGCACGACAACGCAGCATCGTTACTTGAGCATGGATGCGAGCGTGCGCTCGAGTCGCTTGCGCAATCACAGCCGGATTGCAGCGAGATTGCCGATCTATTGGACTGGACAGATCCCTCGTGGGGCGAGATCCAGGCGGCCCTGGACGCAGCGCGCCAGATGGCGGCGCTGGCCGAGGCGGATCAGTTAAAAGTGCTGGATGTCGATGAGCCGGCCAGTGCCAGGCTTCAACGGGATCTCGAGTCGCTCGACGAACTGGCAGCCGCCCATCAGACCGCGCGCGCTGCTGCGAGTGGCTGGCAGGATGGATTCGTACCAGAGAATCTGGAAGAACTCGCCGCGGATGCTCAGGCCCGTGAGGGCCGGTTTTTCTCATTTTTGTTTGGCGGCTGGCGTCGTGCACGTGCCATTGTCAGGAAACACTATCGCGGTGCGCAGGCAGGCGTGGCACAACCATTGGCCCTGTTGCAGAACCAGCAGCATGCTGCAGTCAACTGGCAGGATAAACATGACGAACTGAGAGAGTCTACTGGCTGTGACGATCTAACAGCTTGTTCAGCTTTGCTGAACAAAGTGCGCGGCAAGCGATCTGATTTGACTTCGATAGAACGGGATCTCATTGCAGTAGGGCTGAACTCGGCAAAAGGCGCCAGAGCCGTTCTGAAAATGGTAAGACTTGGCCGCTCGGTACGTCAAACAGATGATGAATTGACACAGGTCCTCGCCGACTTCCAGGCGCTGACACCCGCGGCATTGGTGGATAATCTGCGCGAGTTGGGCAACAGTGGTCACGCGATCGATGACTATGCCGAAGCCTTGGGTCGTATCACCACTCTGCCGGATAACACTCTAACGGCGCTGCGGCAGATCGACAAACCTTTCGATCAGCTCGAATCCATGGTACTCGCCAGCAGTATCGATAGCCGTTTGCGTCGTTCACCGAAGGTTGCGCGTTTCAGTGGCGACAGTCTTGAAAAGCTGGTGGCTCGTATCGGCAAGCTTGCGCGTGAGGGGTGGCAGTTGAACAACGATTATGCGCTGCAACAGTGTGCATTAAAGTTTCACACACATCTCAATCGCGCCGCAGAACCTATGTCCAATACCACCGCCGATGAAAAGGATTGGCGCCGCGCCTACACGCGCGGGCGAAAGGTACTGGAACGCGAGTTTGAGAAAACCCGAGCCTATCGTTCGGTACGCGAGCTTTTTGCCGGTGATTCCGGTGCTGTGTTGCGTGACCTTCGGCCCGTATGGCTGATGAGCCCGTTGAGTGTTGCCGATGCCTTGCCACTCGACGAGGCGCTGTTCGACGTGGTGATCTTCGATGAGGCCAGTCAGATACCGCTGGAGGATGCCGTACCCACGATCAATCGGGCGCAGCAGATGATCGTGGTGGGCGATGATATGCAACTGCCGCCCACCAGTTTTTTCAGTGGGCGCGGATCAACAGATGAAGAAGACGATGATGAACCCAGGTTGCCCGATGTCGTCCAGTTTGATCTCAACGCCGACAGTTTTCTCACCCGCGCGGCAGCCGCCCTGCCGGGTACATTGCTCTCCTGGCACTATCGAAGTCGCCATGAGAGTCTGATCGGTTTTTGCAATCGGGCATTCTACGGCGGTGAACTCAATACCATTCCCACGCCTCGTGGGCTTGTGCGGCGCGATCCGATAGAGATTTCCAATATCGATTCAGCACCAATAGATCTGCAGGATATCCTCGACCGTCCCGTTAGTTATCACCGCCTGCTGGACAGCCCTTATGAGTCGCGCCGCAACAGCGGCGAGGCGGAATACATCGCCCGTCTGGTTCGTGCGGTGTTGCTGGACGAGTCCTTCGATGGCAAACCGCCCACCATGGGTATCGTCGCGTTTTCGCAGGCGCAGCAACTTGAGATCGAGCGGGCGCTGGATCAGTTGGCGGCAGGCGATAGGCAGTTTCGAACCCGCCTTGATCTTGAAGAGGATCGCGAAGAGGATGATCAGTTTGTCGGTCTGTTCGTCAAAAATCTGGAAAATGTACAGGGCGATGAGCGAGACGTCATTATTCTCAGCGTATGCTACGGTCCGAACACCAACGGCCGCATGTTGATGAACTTTGGCCCGATCAATCAAAACGGCGGCCACAAGCGACTCAATGTGATCTTCTCGCGCGCTAAACAAAATATGTTGGTCGTCAGTTCTATCAATCCGGAGCAGATAACCAACACTTACAACGAGGGCGCCAACGCGCTGCGTCAATACCTAAGCTATGCGGCAGCCGTGTCCGCGGGTGATCCTGCTGCCATGAATGCCGCGTTGTCAGAGTTTGGCATCAGACAGCCCGATGCTGATGAAAGCACCAGTGCAAGGGCGCTGCAGACACAGCTTGCCGAAGCATTGCGTGCGTGCGGACTGGAAGTGGAAGTCGATTTTGGTCAATCCGGACTGCGCTGTCACCTCGCGGTTCGGCGTTCTGATGAGCCGGATTTTTGCCTTGCGGTGCTGCTCGATGACAGCGCTCACTATGCGATCGAGGATTTGCAGACTCGCTACACCACGAACATTGGCGTGTTGCGCGCGTTTGGCTGGACTGTCGTGCAGGTACTGGCCAAGGAATGGTACCAGGACCGGGAGCAGGTGATCGATAACCTGCTGCGCGCGATGCCGTCCTCGTGAGCACGACGCACAAGCAACACCGTCTGTTGTTTGATTCGGTACAGATTGGCCCTGTCATGGCCAGAAATCGTTTTTATCAAGTGCCGCACTGCACTGGCATGGGCTGGCAGCGCCCGCGTATGCT
>CAZYDV010000111.1:0-17219 GCA_964646405.1 uncultured Granulosicoccaceae bacterium
GAAATGCTGGATCTGTTGTGTCGGTTGTTTCTCGCACCGGGGGACCGGGTGGTCAATTGTCCGCCAACCTTCGGTATGTACGGCTTTGATGCGGAACTGGTTGGGGCGGTGGCTGAAGAGGTGCCAAGAACGGCTGGTTTTGCCACCGACGTGGCGACGATAGAACAGTTGCTGCATAGCGGACAAGCGTCATCTTACAAGATGATTTTTGTGACCGCGCCAAACAATCCCACTGGCAACTGGCTGCCGGATGATGACTTAGCGCGTCTGTTACGATTGCCGGCGCTGATCGTACTAGACGAGGCCTATGTAGAATTTGCCGGCAAGCCGTCGCGCGCAGACCGGGTTTTGCAACACGATAACCTCGTGGTGTTGCGCACCTTCAGCAAGGCGGCGGGTATCGCGGGGCTGCGGCTGGGTTACGGCATCTGTGCCGATTGGCTGATGCCGGTGTTGTGGAAATTCAAACAGCCCTACAACGTCAATGTGGCGGCCAGTGTGGCCGGGATTGCAAGTTTAGAGCATGCCGATCAAATCGACGCGGTCGTTAAGCGGCTGGTGGATGAGCGTGAGCGGATGTTTGCAGCGCTACAACAGATACCCTTTTTGACGCCACATCCCAGTGAGGCCAACTTTGTGCTGTGCGATGTCAGCGAGTCGATCGGCGCGCACACGGTCAAACTGGCACTGGAGAAAAAGGGCATTCTGGTGCGCTACTACAACAAGCCGGGTCTTGCCAACTGCATTCGAATTTCCGTCGGACGCCCTGTGCAGACCGATCGCCTGTTGCAGGCGCTTGGTGAGTTAATCTGATCGCTCACTGCTGCAAATTGTCGAGGTTTTGAAACAGAATTTCCCGATCGATGTCAGCGATGCAGTTGATGCCACATAGCCCCATCGCGCGACTCAGTTCGGTGCGATAGATATCCAGTACCTGCGCTACACCCGCCTTGCCGCCGACGGCAAGGCCCCACAGTTGTGGTCGCGCTATCAGACAGGCAGTCGCGCCGAGTGCCAGTGCAATCAACAGGTGTCGACCGCGTCTGATGCCGCCGTCGAGCAGAATCGGGACACGTCCATCGACCGCGTTTGCTATACCGGGCAGGGCTTCCAATGACGACACGGCGCCGTCGAGTTGCCGGCCACCGTGATTGGATACAATGATGGCATCGACGCCATGCTCGATGGCGATGACCGCATCCTGTGGATGCAGCACACCCTTTAGAATAAAGGGGCCAGACCACTGCTCACGTATGGCTTTGATGTCGTCCCAGTGCAGTTGCGGGTCGAGCAGGGTAGGCATGATTGCAGCCATCCCCTGCAGGCTTGAAGATTCTTCATAGCGTTCGTAGTTGCCAAATTTAATGCGTGGCAGGTGCTCGCGCATGCGCAACAACCACGGTAGTTTGGTTACCATGGAGAGTGTGTCGGGCAGAGAAAATCGTGGCGGAATAGTAAAGCCGTTGCGCAGATCTCGCTCGCGCTGCCCCACCAGTTGGTTATCGACGGTCAGGACCAGTGCGTCGTAGCTTGCCTGCGCCGCACGGGCAATGTGTTCACGCGTGAAGCCTCTGTCTCGATAGACAAACACCTGCATCCAGCGCGGTGCGGCACCCGTGGCCGCCAGCGCTTCGAGAGTGCATACCGAACCGTGGCTTAGGCAAAACGGGATGCCCGCCTCGAGTGCCGCGCCGGCTGCCAGTTGCTCGCCGTCGGCGTGAAACAGGCCGGATAACCCGGTAGGCCCGATGACCAGTGGCATGGCTATCGACTGGCCGAACAGATCGATAGACAGGTCGCAAGATGACTGTGTGCCAATCGGGCGCGACACCAGCGGATAGCGTGAAAACGCATCCTCGTTGGCGTTGAGCGTTATTTCGTCCTCGGCGCCGCCGTCGGCGAAATCAAACACCGGTTTGGGCAGAATTCGCCTGGCGATTGAGCGCATCTGCGCAATGCTGTGGATGTTCTGAATGGTTCTGTCGGCCTGACTCATGGGGTAGACTGTAACCAAAGCACAACGCGGAACCAAGCGATGATTGACGATCCACCGGTACTGAAAATCAAGCGCAAATTCACCCGACCATCGGCGCAACAACTCCAGGCGCTGCAGGGTGTGGCAACTGGCTACGTCGTCGATTGCATGGAGGGGCGGGGCGCGCTCGATGCCGGAATCAAGCCGATAGACGAACGCCATGCGGCATTCTGTGGCGTTGCGATCACCTGCCATACCGGTCCCGCCGACAACCTCGCCGTATTCGGCGCACTGGATCTGTGCCAGCCGGGCGATGTCATTGTGATTGCGACTGATGCGTTCGAAAGCACCGCCGTGATTGGTGATCTGGTACTGGGCATGGCGAAGAACAACGGCGCCGTGGCGATGGTCACTGATGGCCACGTGCGTGACATCACCGGTTTGTGCGAAGTCGAACTGCCGTGTTACGCGGCCGGTGTGACACCCAATTCACCGGCGCGCAACGGGCCGGGCACCGCCGGCCTGCCGATCAATATGGCGAGTGTGAATATCTGCTCCGGTGATATCATCCTCGGTGATCTCGATGGCGCGGTGGTGGTGCCGCACGCGATGATCGATCACGTAATAGAGCACCTGGCACAGGTAAGAGAAGCAGAGGCGGAGCTGGATGCGCGAGTAAAAGGCGGCCTGACCATGCCCGAATTCGCCCGTGAGATACTCGATAGCGACCGAGTCATAGAAGTCGACTAGTAATGGCTGACGCAATAGATAACGCCGAACTGTTCGTCACCGACCTTTTCGCCAACCACGCCAGGCACCACCCGGACAAACTCGCCGTGGTGTGCGCAGACGTCCAGCGAACCTGGCACGATTTTAACGCGAACATGAATCGTGTGGCCAATCAGTTGCTGACCGGTGGTTTGCAAAAAGGTGACAAAGTCGCGATCCTGATGGGCAACTCGGTAGAGATGCTCGAGACCCTGTTTGGCGTGGTGCGCGCGGGTGCCTGTGTGGTGCCACTGTCTGGTTTGCTGACTGCCGATCAACTGGCCGGACTGCTCGATGATTGCGATGCCACTCGCGCCTTTGTGTCGGCAGAATTCTCCGAGCGCATCGATAACATCCGTCCACAGTTGGCAAAGATCGCCGAGCAACACTGGGTCTCGACCGATTTCACTAAAGTTGGCTGGGTCGCATTAGCCGACTGGCTCGCCGATGCCAAAGTCACCCAACCGGCAGTCAGCCAGTCTATGACGGATGATTTCAACATCATCTACTCATCCGGTACCACCGGCCTGCCCAAAGGCATTGTGCAGTCCCACCGGGCGCGGCAGCACTGGGCTTTTTCCAATGCAGTAGAAATGGGTTTCAACACAACGACCCGTGCGCTGACGACCACCGCGCTCTATTCGAACGGTACCTGGCTGATGATGTTGCCAACGCTTTTTGCCGGTGGAACCCTGCATGTGATGCCGGCGTTCGATGCAAAAGATTTTCTGCAGACTGTCGAGCGTGAAAAGATCACTCACACCTTCATGGTGCCGGCGCAGTACATCATGGTGCTGGAGCAAGCCGAACTGGACACCGCTGATCTGGGCTCTTTGCGCACCGTGTTATCGGCAGGCTCGCCGTTGCGGCGCGATACCAAGCAGCAGGTGATCGAGCGGATATCGCCTGGTCTCTACGAGCTCTACGGATTCTCGGAAGGGTTTGCCACCCTGCTTAAACCCGATCAGCACGCGGAGAATTTCGCCAGCGTCGGCACACCGCTTTTGGGATTCGAGCTGCGCATGCTCAATGAAAAGGGAGGCGAGTGTGCGCCCGGCGAGACAGGCGAGATCGCAGGCTATGGCGCCGGCCTGATGAAAGAATATTACAAGCGGCCTGAGTTGACGGCGGAATTGATCTGGCGCGATGAGCGCGGCAGAACCTTTTTGCGTTCCGGTGACATCGGCATGCTTGATGAAGACGGCTTTCTGCATCTGCTCGATCGCAAGAAGGATATGATCATCAGTGGTGGTCTCAATGTCTTTCCATCCGACATAGAAGAAATCGTTGGCAAGCATCCAGCGGTGTCGGATGTGACGGTGATCGGTGTGCCGCACAGCAAGTGGGGCGAGAGTTGCCTGGCGCTGGTTATACCAGATACATCTGTAGCGTCCGCGGAATCAGCCGATGCGGCCACTATCCTTGAGTGGGCGAATGAGCGTCTTGCCAAACACCAGCGTTTGCAGGCGGTGGAGTTTCGCGATGATTTCCCTCGCAACGCTCTGGGCAAGGTCTTGAAACGATTGCTGCGCGAGCCATACTGGCAATAGTCGGCGATCCAACACTTTTATCAATTGCGAAGACGAGAACCGTGAAAATAGCCTATCTATTGCGTGTGCGTCCCGACCTTGAAGACATCACTCCGGATGATGTCGAAGGCATCCGTATTCAGGTCGGAGACGATGGCCTTTACAGCGACGAAGATCTGGCAAAGCTTGCAGAGGTCGATGCGTTTGTCATTGGCATGGAACCGGTCAACGAGCAAATACTTGGCGCAGCACCCCGTCTAAAAATTGTACAGCGCCTGGGTGTTGGTTATGAAACGCTTGATCTGCAAGCCATCGCAAAACGCGGCATACCGGCATGCAACCTCGAAGGAGTAAACAAGGAGGCAGTGGCAGAGCACTCGATGGCATTCATGCTCGCACTGGCCAAAAAGCTCAACGAGGCACAGGCTCACACCAAAGCCGCCGACTGGCTGTCTGCGCGTAAACTGACCAGCAGCTCGTTTGAATTGAAGGGAAAAACGCTAGGTATCATCGGCTTTGGCAATACTGGTTCGTCGCTTGCCAAACGTGCGCATGCGTTTGAAATGAATCTGCTTTACAACGACATCGATGAATCGGTTAATGCCGATCTGGCCGCCAATCTGGGGGCGAAGAGAGTCGACAAGGAAACGCTCTACCGCGAGGCGGATTTCATCAACATCAGTGTGGATCTGAACGATACCTCGCGCAGAATGATCAATGCCGATGCGCTCGCCATGATGCGCCCGGACGCCATGTTGGTTTGCTGCGCCAGAGGCGGCGTGGTCGACGAACAGGCGCTGGCGGATGCCTTAAACAACAAGCGCCTGGCGGCGGCTGCGATCGATGTCTTTGAGGTCGAACCCATCCTGCCTGACAACCCGCTGCTCGGGGTTGATAACTGTTTGATGACCGCGCACGTCGCCGGCGTGGCCAGCGACACCACCGCCAGAATCTGGGATTGGGCACACGACAATGTGCGCGCCGTCGTGCAGCGCGGCGAGCGGCCGCGTTTTATCCGGAATGGGATCTAAAGTTGTACAGCCCTGTCTGCAGAGCGGCGCACGCCCCACTGTTGCCGCTATGATCACCAGTATTGTTCAGCAAGACCCGGCGCGTGGGACGCGCGAGTTTACCTTGGTTGATGACGCGATCGAATATCGCATCTCTGGCCCATTTGGTGAAGAAGAACTATCGGTTGTGCTGTCGGTGCTATCGCCTGAGCCAGTGGTGGATGGCTCAATGCTGTATTTCTTAAGTGGTGTTAATCGCGAGGCATTAATCAAACTATTCGTCGATCTGCCCGATGCGGAGACTTTCGCCGCGTTTGTGGGTACCGTGAAACAACGCATCAGAGAAGAGGAAATCGGCAGGCTCAGCGCAGATAATCGAAAAATGGCGATTACAAAAGATCAGGTAGACACGACCATTCGCATGCTGGAAACCAATATCGATCCCGCCAGCATCGATGAGTTGCTCTCCACCTTGCGTGACTTATCTGAAGCGCCGGACAACCACGAGCAGCTTGGCCGGGTAGTGGAGGCATTCGATAATCTCGGCGCGCAGCAAGGCCCGGTGCTGACGTATGCGTCGTTTTTCTGCACGCTGCTGTCGAGCACCGATCTCAACGATCTGGACTGAGTAAGCGCAATGGCGCAAGTGGAAATTTACGGAACCAGTTTTTGTCGCCACTGCCTGGCTGCACGTGCGTTCCTGGAGTCAAAGCAGATCGAATACACCGAGTACCTGATTGATCTTATGCCGCTTGAACGCGTTGAGATGCTGAGACGCTGTGGACGAAAGAAAGTGCCGCAGATATTGATTAATAACGTACCTATCGGTGGTGATGAGGATCTGATGGCGCTGGATGCCAGTGGTGAGCTGGAACGGCTGCTTACTCGTCAAACACCACAATAACCCGTCGGTTCATCTTGCCCTTCTTTTCTACCTTCTGCACGCGCACTGGCCCGATTTCGCCTGAGCTTGCCACGTGTGTTCCGCCACAGGGTTGAAAGTCGACGCCCTCGAAATTGATTAATCGGATCTTGCCACTGCCACGCGGCGGTGCCACTGACATGGTGCGCACCAGTGACGGGTTGTCGTCCAGTTCCTGATCGGTGATCCATGAGATCGACATGGGAACGTTTTTCTCAATCAGCTTGTTCAGCTCGGCGGTGATGTGTTCTTTGTCGACGGTATCGGGCAGATCGAAGTCCAATCGCCCGCGACCATCCTGAATAGAGCCACCGGTGACCGGGGCAGGGATCACCGCGCACAGCATATGCAACGCACTGTGCATGCGCATCAGTCGGTGACGACGTGGCCAGTCGAGCTGCAGTGTGACCGGTTTGCCTATCGCGGGTACTTTGGCGTTGTCTTCCAGGATATGCAGATAATCGCCGTTGTCGCGATCCTTGTAGGTGTCTACGATGGCCAGCGACTCGCCGCCACTGGTGACGCAGGTACCGTTATCACCCGGTTGGCCGCCACCGGTGGCATAGAAAACTGTCTGGTCTACCACGATTGCGTTGTCGCGCGTGGCGGTGACGATCGCCTCGACCTGCTGCAGGTAGCCGTCTTCGCGAAAGAGTTCCTGAGTCACGGGAGTATCCATCGATGGGTATCTGTCGATTATAGCCCAGAGCAGGCTGTTCTCCGGATTGCTGCTGCCTCTGCCGTGACCCACAATGACTGGCCCAACGAGTCGCGGAAGGACGATGAAACCAAGAATCAGCATGATCACCCTGGGGGTGGAGGACTTGCAGCGCTCGATCGAGTTCTATGAACACGGTCTGGGGTTTCCGCGTCTCGACTTCGAATCACCCGCCGTGGCGTTTTTTACCCTCAATGGCAGTTGGCTCGGGCTCTACTCGCGAACCGCACTGGCAGAAGAGGCAGGCGTACCGGCCGGTCACGGCGACGGCTTTAGCGGCGTTTCGCTTGCGCATAACGTGGAATCCGAGCAAGCCGTCGATCAAACGCTTGCCGTGGCAGTGGCGGCCGGGGCGGTGCTGAGCAAACCCGCCGGCAAGATGCACTGGGGCGGTTACTCCGGCTACTTCAGGGACCCTGATGACTATCTGTGGGAGGTCGCCTACAACCCGTTCATGTGGGTCGGTCCAGAGGACGGCTAATGGAAATCAATTCTGTCATGACGTAAAATGCTCTTTCGTTCATTGCATGACATTACAGTGGTCCCTTTACTGAAAGCACACAAGCGTATCGGCTCATTCGCAGTAGTGATGCTGCTGGCAGCCTGTGGCGGCAGTGATGAGCGAGCGCCGGTTGAGCCGGGGGCGGCACTGGCACCCGTTGACGGGCACCATGCAGACCCGTTGTTTCGCTGGGGTGCGATCGATGGTGCAGAAGATTATCGGCTGCTGGTGACCGATCATCGCGACAATCATTTCAGCGAGTATGTCAGTGCGGCTGACGCCGGCTGCGGCCAGGTCGGACAGATCTGCCAGTTCAGGCCGACGATTCAACTGCATGACGCCATTTTGCGCTGGCAGGTGCAGGCCTTTGCCAACGAGCAGCAGATCGGCACAAGCCGTGAGGCCACATTCAATACCTTGCGCTCACTTAGCGTGCAGCCCTACACCGATCTGGATACCATCGGCGCACCACCTAATCCGGGGCAGGGCTGGCCGACGCTCGCTTTCGATGACTACGTGGTGTTGAACAACGACTGGAACGCTGCGGCCGTCGGCAGTAATCAATGGCAGCAGAGCGTATCGGTCGAGCGAACGCGTGATGGTGCGTACGTAGTGGGCTGGCGCTACGACTGGCTGGACGCCCAAAGCGGTGATCCGCTGGCGGTCAAGTCGTATCCGCAGATCGTCTATGGCAGCAAGTTGGGTGCGCATGTGTCGGGGTCTTCGGTAGCACTCGGTCTGCCGGCTCGAGTGGCGGACATGGATCCGTTTCGCATCCGCTACGCCTATTCCGAGACAGGCGCTGCCGAGCGCAATCTGGCGTTCGAGTCGTTTTTCCACAGTGATTGCACGATTACCGGGCCGAACTTCGATGTCGACAACCGTCGCTTTGAAATGATGGTGTGGATTGCCAGTCCCTCCATCCGAACACCGGGGAACATCAAAGCCGCCACTGGTGTATTGATCGACGATCAACTCTGGGACATCTGGATAAAGCCTGATCAGGAAGCTGCCTACATCGCCTACACCGCACAGAACGAGCTGACCTCCGCGACGCTGAACTGGCGCGCCTTTGTCGATTACACGCGGCAGTGGACGGCGGCCAATGCGGCCACGCTCGGCGTCGCGGCGCTGGATGAGGATTGGTGTATTTCTGCGATCGAGTTTGGCACCGAGACCTGGTGGGGCCGCGGTGAACTTTCCATCACCGAATTCAATATCAGTCGGCGGCCTGAGTGACTGGCGCCAAATAGCCTCCATTTGACCCCCCAACCGTGCTGCTTCACTATGGAGTGTGCAACCGGAGGAGCGCGAGATGCAACAACAGGTTTCGACCGATAGCCAGTACCAGACACTGCAGTCGATGTCAGTGCCTAAGCTGCGCGAGGTGATTCGCGGCGCAGACTACCAGGGGCATACGGCGGGCCTTGCCAGTGGACGCTTGCAGGCGAACCTTGCCATCATGCCGCAGCAGTATGCGCTCGACTTCATGCGGTTCTGTCAGCGCAACCCGAAACCCTGCCCGCTGGTGGGGGTTTCGGATACCGGTAACCCCAATATGTTCACGCTCGGCCGCGATCTCGACGTGCGCCGCGACGCGCCCGGCTATCACGTTTACCGCGATGGCAAGCTCACCGATACACTTACGGATATCACTGCGCTGTGGTCAGATGATTTGGTCGCGTTCGCACTGGGCTGCTCGTTCACCTTCGAGCACGCACTGATCGCCGCCGGCATCAACATTCGCAACGTCGCTGAGAACACCACAGTATCTATGTTCCGCACCAGCCTGGCGACAGTGCCAGCCGGACCGTTCAGCGGTGGCATGGTCGTCAGTATGCGGCCGATTCACCGTTCAGCGCTTGAATTGACAACACAGATTTGCAGTCGCTATCCACTCGCGCACGGGGCGCCGGTGCACAGTGGCGATCCCGCCGAGATCGGTATTGCGAACATCGCGCGCCCGGACTGGGGGGACCCCACCTCAATAGAAGCGGACGAGGTGCCGGTTTTCTGGGCTTGCGGCGTCACACCGCAGGCGGTGCTGGAGCAAGCTCGACTGCCACTGTGCATTACCCACAAACCGGGGAGCATGCTGATCACAGATATCGATGAGCAGGCGCAAGTGCCGGTCCTCGCGCATGGGTAGCGTGGCAATGACGGCTCTCGCACCGACCCTCAGCGACGAGGTGGCCGCTGTGATTCACGGCTGGCCAAGGCAGATTCAGACGCCGGTACTACAATTGCGCGAGCTGATTTTTTCCACGGCCGACCGCATTGGCAAGCAGCCGGTGACTGAGACGCTAAAGTGGAATGAACCTGCCTACGTCGTTCGCAAGGGAAGCACTATTCGATTGGGATGGAGCGCCAAAACCCCCGGGCACTATCGTTTGTATTTCACCTGTAACAGCAAGCTTGCCGACACCTACCACGAACTTTACGCAGAATCACTTAACATCGAAGGCAGACGTTCGCTTTCGTTTCACCAAAATGATGTGTTGCCTGCAGATGACGTTTCCCATTGTATTTCCCTTGCACTTCGCTATCACGAGATAAAACACCTGCCAAATTTGGGGTGTTAATTTTTCAGCCTGTCCTTTGCGTTAAAAATGGCTAAACGCAGTGTATTGATTGACTAGTACCTTTGTATTAGTTGCAGGTAGTCGTCAGGCGAATGTACAAAGACCGTATGTGCGAGTAACTTTAATCCCCACGTACAACGGCTCAGATTACAACCGGAATCAGATTCCAGTTTCGCTCGTTCGATGATCCGGAATCTGTCCGAGGCGTAGTTTCTGCGCTATACACACAGATGTACCGGTGGCAGTGGCCGACAACAGCAGGGACTGATGTGAAACTGTTTTCATAGGGATGTGGGTGTTGTAGCCAGCCTGTCATCAGTGCGATGTTTGAAGCAAAGTTGACGAAGTATGCAGTAGCAGTGTTGAAGTCTGTAGTAGCAGTATCGTAAGTCTGTAGTAGATGTAGCGTTTCTTGATGTGATTTGCGAGTAGTTCGCAGTGGCAGTATCGAAGTTTGTCAGTAGCAGTGCCTGGAGTTCGAAGTAGCAGTAGCGAAGTTTGCAGTAGAAGTGACCTTTTCGCATGCGGTACGGGTGCGAAGCAGCAGTGCCGTTAAGTCTGTGGTGGAAGTAAAGTGGCAGTCGGCGGTTTCGTGGTACATGAGTCAGTGGTAGCAGTAAGCTTGCGCCTGTTCGGGCAGGTGTTGGTCGAAGTCACGGAAATTGCCCGGCTCCTGAGCCGGGCGGTGACACAGGGAAGTGTGAGGTCACCGCTATTTAGTGCGCGCGCTCGCGCTGCACGCCCTTGTCTGATCAATCCTCCAGCCATTTCGAATTACGTTAAACTGCGAACTGGTTGGAATCCTGGACGGTTCATGACAGCGATCGAAAAACGTGCATTTGGGCGCTCTGGCCATATGAGCACTTTCACCCTGTTTGGCGCCGCGGCACTCAAGAATGTCAGCCAGAGTGTGGCCGACCAGACGCTTGACCTGTTGCTGCGGTACGGTGTCAATCATATCGACGTGGCGCCACGCTATGGTGTTGCCGAAGAGCGCATTGGTCCCTGGATGGATCGCCATCGCAAGGCATTTTTTCTCGCCACCAAAACCGGCGAGCGCACAGCCGCCGGTGCACGCGAAGAACTCCACCGGTCGCTGGAACGTTTGCGTGTCGACTCGGTAGACCTGATTCAATTACATGCGCTGTATCACCCGGATGAATGGGATATCGCAATGGGTGAGGATGGCGCACTGGCGGCGCTGATAGAGGCGAAGGCTCAGGGGCTGGTAGGGCAGATCGGGGTAACCGGCCATGGCTGGACCATTGCGGCCATGCACAAACGCAGCCTGGCTCACTTCGATTTCGATTCGGTATTGCTGCCGCTGAACTGGATTTTCCACTCCAATGAACGGTATCGCCGAGAGTTCCTTGAAATTCGCGAAATCTGTCGCGAGCGCAATATCGCCCTGCAGACGATCAAATCAACCGCTCGCGGTCCGTGGGCCGGCCGTCAGGAAAACTATAACACCTGGTATCAGCCACTCGACAGCCAGGCCGATATCGATCGCGCCGTACACTGGGTACAAGCCTGGGACGGACTGTTCCTGAACACGGTTGGCGATGTTGAGCTATTACCGCGCGTGCTGGATGCCGCCAGTCGTTTTGGTGAGGCGGCTGTCGATCACTCCGATGCGGCGATGGATCAGATGATCACCGGAGCGGGGCTCAGTTCCCTGTTTGGCCTGGGAACCTGAGCCCAATGAAACCTGTGGGCTTCGCGGCTGGCCGGTACTGTCTGCAACTGGCTGTTGCGTGATGTAACAGTGGTTTTAGATGCTGTGGCTGTTAACAGCCGGCAATCTGGTGTATCGTGTCGGGATTAGGTCAGGGCGTTGGAAAATAACAATCGCCTGCTATATTGGCAGTAGCCGCCTCACCTGGCCCTTTCAACGAAACCCCTTATTTATCCGCGGTCCATGCTCGCCCAGAGCACAGGTGCTTTTCGGGGTAGTCGTTATCATCTCGGCCGCTTTACCAAGCCTGCCGACACCAAGAAGATACCAATGACAGCCTCTACAAAGCCGGAGAGTCCGGCGCGCGTCACCCCAGGCCTTGTGCTGGTCGATGGTGCTCCCGAAGATACCGAAAAGCAGCCTGCGCTCGTCGCGGCGGAGTCGAATGTGAATCCCTCCGAAGAGACTTCCTCCGAAACCGGCTCTGACGACACCAACGGCTTTGCCGATATGGCGCTCGCGCCGGAAGTGGTCAGTGCGGTTGCGAAGACGGGCTACACCGCACCCACCGAGATTCAGGCACGAATTATCCCGCCGATGCTGGAAGGGCGCTCAGTGCTGGCCCAGTCGCAGACCGGCAGTGGCAAAACTGCCGCCTTCGCATTGCCGATCATCTCACGCATCGACCTGCAGAAGCGCAAGACCCAGGCACTGGTGCTCGCCCCGACTCGAGAGCTGGCCATTCAGGTGGCGCGTTCGTTTTCCACCTATGCCAGCGGTCGACAGGGCGTGTCCGTCACTGCGATCTACGGTGGACAGAGTTACGAGCCGCAACTACAGCAGTTGCGTCGAGGGGCGCAAGTGGTGGTCGGTACGCCCGGTCGAGTGATTGATCACATCAAGCGCGGCACACTGGATTTGTCCGATGTCGAGTGCGTGGTGCTCGACGAGGCAGATGAAATGCTGCACATGGGGTTTATCGACGATGTACAGTTCGTGCTCGAAAAAGTGCCACAGCCGCGTCAGGTGGCGTTGTTTTCGGCCACCATGCCCGAGCAAATCCGCCGCATCGCACAGCGCCATCTGGACGATCCGGTGCGCATCCAGATCGACAAAACCACACTCACTGTCGAGTCAGTCCGCCAGCGCGCAGTGGTGGTGCCGATGCGCGAAAAGCCCGATGCGCTGGTGCGCTTTTTAGAGATCGAAGAGACCGATGGCGTCATCGTCTTCACTAAAACCCGCGAGGCGACGGTCACCGTGGCCGAACTTTTAACCCGGGCTGGCTTCTCCGCGGTCGCGCTCAATGGCGACATTCCGCAGCGCTCGCGTGAGCGCACCATCGAGCAGCTCAAGTCTGGCCGTCTGGATGTGCTGGTCGCGACCGATGTCGCTGCCCGCGGCCTCGATGTTAAGCGCATCAGCCATGTATTCAACTACGATATCCCGGTCGATGCCGAGTCCTACACCCATCGCATTGGCCGCACTGGTCGTGCCGGTCGCAGCGGTGAGGCGATTTTGTTTGTCACGCATTCAGAGCGTCGTCGGCTCGCTTTTTTCGAGCGCACGACGCGTCAGCCGGTAGAGATTGTTCAGGTGCCACGCAGCCGCGAGATCAATCTTAACCGCGTGGCTCGTTTTCGAAAACAGATCGATGAAGCAGCCAAAGGTGCCGACTTCGAGCAATTTCGCAGTATTCTCGAGCAACACGCCACCGAAACCGGCCAGCCGATTTTAGATACTGCCGCCGCTCTTGCCACCATGCTGCAGGGCGGTCGACCATTCTTTGCCTCTGACAAACCAGTTTCCCGCAAGCAGCGGCAGGAAGAGGAGCGCGCGCGCAGCCAGCATCGATCGGGCGATCGAGCTGAACGCTTTGATCGCTCCGGGCACCACGACCGAAAACCGCCGCGCAGCCGAGCTGAATTTACCGAGCGCGCCGTTGAACGCGGCATGGTGCGCTATCGGATTGAGGTGGGTCACGATCACAGCGTCAAGCCTGGCAATATCGTCGGCGCGATCGCCAACGAAGCCGGTATGGATGGCGACAAGATCGGTTCCATTCAGATCCACGACAGCTACAGCACCGTCGATCTGCCCGAAGGCATGCCCAAAGAGATCTACCGCACGTTGCAAAAGACCCGAGTGGCCGGCCAGGCACTTAAGATCAGCCGCGACGGTGCGCCGCCAAAGAAATTCGGCGGCGGGCAAAAGCCCGCAGCCAGGTCGGACTTCAAACCACGACCCGATGCGTCCGGCAAGCGACCGACGGGCAAGGGGGCCGATACAGACAAGACGGCTCACAGCAAGCGAAAGGCTTTCGGCAAATCAACCGAGAAGACATTCGGCAAGCCGGCGGAAAAGAAATTTGGCCAGTCGTCTGAAGGTAAGTCATTTGACGGGCCGAAGGCTAAAAAGCCATCCACCGCCCGCGATGACGATAAAAAACGCCCGGCTAAGTTTGGCGATGATCGCAAGGCGGATAAGCGCAAGCGTCCCGAAGCCAGTGATGCCGAGCGCCGTGTGGTCCGCGCCGATGCCAATCCATCGCCCGATCATCCGCATAAGGCAGATGCGGCGGCGAAGAAGCCCAAAAAGATGAGTGCCAAAAAGAAAGCCAAGCGGCTTGAAAAAAAGCAGCGTAAAAAACAGGCGCGCCAGATGGCGGCGGCAGCCCGCAACGCAGCAGCCAAAACTACGCCGAGCTAAGTAAGGTTACGTTAAACCTGCTGTGCAATTGGGATAGGATTAGCGTTACCGCAACTACAGAAGGATTGGACGATGACGCTGCTACTGGCTGGACTGGCGCTGTTCCTGGTGCCGCACTTTGTCGGCGTGTTCAAGTCGGTTCGCTCCGGATTGCACAACGCGGTGGGCGCGATGCCCTACAAAATTATTTACAGCGTGCTGTCGTTGCTCGGTTTAGTGGCGATGGTTTACGGCTATGGCGATCTGCGTGCCTCCGGCGACAACACTCTGCTGTACAACCCGCCATTGTGGCTGCGGCCCGTTACGCTGTTGCTGATGGTGGTATCGATGATCCTGCTGGTGGCGGCCAACATTCGCAGTCGGTTGAAGACGCTGGTGGTACACCCACAGATCGCCGCCGTGAAGATCTGGGCCTTTTCGCATCTATTGGCCAACGGTGATCTCGCGTCGGTACTGCTGTTCGGCAGTTTGCTGGTGTGGGCCGTGATCGCCCGCATCGGGTATAAAAAGCAGGGCCTGATGACGGTCGCCAACCCGGTCGATTCGTGGGGCCTTATGGATGCGGTGGCCGTGATTGCCGGTATTGCGGTGTACGTGGCGTTTGCGTTCTGGTTGCACCCGATACTGATCGGCGTGGCCGTGGCCGGTTAAAATCAGCTGTGCACCGCGCGATGCATAGCCGCGACTTCGGCGGCAAATTCTGACAACAGCGGGTTGGCCTGCCAGCTCGTCTCAAACGCCTGCACCAGACTCTCGTAATACCACAGGGTCTGGGATTTATCCGCAGTGAAGCGATCCCAGATCTTGTCGCCGAGTTTGCGATAGTCGATCATAATCGCGCGTGAGTTATAGAGCTTGTCGGCGCAGCAGACCAATTGTACATCGCGATGTTTTTTGCCAATAGTGGCGATAAACCGCTCTTTGCGTTCGCGCCAGCTTGTGCGTTTACTGCGATGGGGATCGGGAACTTCGTCGGTGCAGCCGAGCACGATATCGTGCACGTGATCGCCAAAGCGTGCCCGAACCTCGGCCAGCGTGATTTGGTCGCCCTGATCTTCAATCGCATCGTGCAACAACGCACCGATGGCAATATCCTCTCGATTGCGCGGCTCATGATAGGCCGTGGCCTCCAGTGCCAGCGCTGATACGCCCATCAGGTGGGCCAGATAGGGCACCTGTGTGGTGCGCCTTTTTTGCCGACGATGCAGCTCACTCGCCAGTTGTATGGCTTCTTCAAAACGATGGGTTAGCATTAAGCGTTTCGCGGGTTAGCAACGTTTGTCAGGCACGGGCCGGCGGCCGTCAATTTCATGAATAGTCCGGGTCAGGGTCGTCACTGGTGACGATCGGTGGTATTGAGGTAATCTATCTCTATCACTGCGAGGGAGGAACGCACAACCATGATCACCGGTGCTCATTCGATTATCTACAGCAGCAGCCCCGAGGCCGATCGCGCATTTATTCGCGATGTGCTGGAATTAAACCACGTCGACGTCGGCGATGGCTGGTTGATTTTTGCCCTGCCGCCGGCCGAGGTTGCCGTCCACCCGTCAAACAACGACGGCGTGCACGAGTTTTACCTGATCTGCGATGACATCACGCGTTTTGTCGAGCGCATGAAAAGCCAGGCGGTCGACTGCAGCGAGGTTCACGATGAGGGCTGGGGATTGCTGGTCCATATCGTGTTACCCGGCGGAGGCAAACTGGGGGTCTATCAGCCGCGGCACGAGCGCCCCGAAACGCCGAACTAGTCGCCGGCCAATTGATCACGTATCGCGTCTTTTTCGGCCGCCAGACGATCGTCGGCCACCGGCCAGTTCAGGTTCATCTGTTCGAGTTCACGCAGCACCAGCCGGGTGGTTAACAAGCGCATATTGAGTTTGTCATCGGCGGGTATCACCGCCCACGGGGCGAGCGGGCAGGCGGTCTCATTGATGCAATCCTCAAACGCCTGCATGTAGTGATCCCAGTGGCCGCGTTCTTCTACATCGGCGAAGGAGAACTTCCAGTTTTTCTCGGGACGGTCGAGTCGATCGATCAGGCGGCGACGCTGTTCGTCCCGCGAGACATTTAAGAAGAACTTCAATACCCGAATACCGTTGCGTGCGGCGTAGGTTTCAAAGTTGCGGATCTCGCTGTAGCGGTGATCGAATACGGCCTGAGTGTCGCTGACGAGCTCTTCCGGCAGGCGCTGGTAGTCGGTGAGGATTTCCGGGTGCACACGCACCACCAGAACCTCTTCGTAGTAAGAGCGATTGAATACACCGATCCGCCCGCGCTCTGGCATGCGTTGAATGATGCGCCACAGATACCCGTGATCAAGCTCCTCATCACTGGGTTTCTTGAACGAGTAGACCTGTACGCCGGCCGGGTTCACGCCGGTCAGCACGCGTCGTATCGTGCCATCCTTGCCAGCTGCATCCATGGCCTGAAATACCAGCAGCAGGCCGTAGCGGTTCTGTGCATTCATGATCGCCTGCAGCTCGTCTATTCGCGCAACCATTTGCGCAAGCTGCCGGCGGTAGTCTTTTTTTGATTCGTACAGCGGTTCGATTTTGTTTGGCGCAGAATCGATCGAAAATCGTCCCGGCTGATCGTAGATCAAATCCGCCGGATCCACTGACCACTCGGGCAATACGTCTTTGTTCTTGCGTTTTTTTGACACGATTACAGGTCCGGTTCTGGGCGATGACACACCTTTGCAGGCACTAGTTACTGTAGCAAAGGATCCGCTGCCGGTTGTGAATCGGGCCAGCTTTCCTCGCGCGTCGGCACTCTGCGGGCAGATGGCAGCCCCCGTTATCCCTCGCAATGGTTTAGAGTGCTGTA
>CAZYDV010000112.1:0-17212 GCA_964646405.1 uncultured Granulosicoccaceae bacterium
GCGTGAGGTCTCGATGGTGAGCGCCTGAAAGATGAAAAAGACGCCGATCAACAGTACCACCGCGCTGACGCCGTATTCGATTCTGATTTTGTATCGCTGGTTGTCCACGCAGACCTCCAGGTGTATTCGATCCGACGCGGACGCGACAAGAAGAGGCGGGCCCGAACGGACCCGCCTCATTGGGTTAACGCGCTGCTACTACTGGTTTTTGATGATTTCGGCGACGACCGGTCCCATCACCTTGAACATCGTGCCCTGGGCGGCGGTAGCGGCGGCAGAATCGGTGTAGAAGGACGCCAGGTCGTTCTTCGACATGTAGCGCTTGTAGCCTTTGAGATCGGCGATATGTGCGATCGCTGCGCCGATGTCTTCCTTCACTTCATCGGGCAAGCCAGCTTTGCCGAACAGGCACATCAGGCCGGTGAAGTCGATACCGCTGGTTCCCTGCTCGCCGAAGGTTGCGAGATCGGGTGCCATCGGATCTCGTTCGGCGCCGGCAGAAGCCAGCGCGCGGATATCATTCTCGAAACCCACCACGGTGTTGACGCCACCGAGCACCGCCTCGACCGACTGTGATACCAGTGCGGCGCGCGCCTTGGAGTCGCCCTTGAACGGCACTTTTTTGTGCGGGATGCCATGGGTGTCAAAGAATAGATGGCCGATGGTTGCGTGCATGGTTGCCGCACCCGATGTGCCCCAGGTGATTTCTTTGCCGGATGCCTTGGCGTTGTCGATAAATTCCTGCAGCGTGGTTGCCGGATTTGACGTGTGAACCTGCAGTGACGTGACCAGCTGTGACGCGCAGCCGAGATTCACGAAATCTTCAGGGATGTGGTACGGACGATCGTCGCCCTTGGCCAGTTCACCGGCGATGAAAGTGCCGATGTTGATCATGTAGAGTGTGTAGCCGTCGGCGTCTTCATCCAGCACGGCCTTGGCGGCCTTCTGGCCGGATGCGCCCGGCAGATTACACGATGTAAGCCGGCAATCCGTTCATGGACGGGGCTTCGTGCAGCAGAGCGGCCCGATTCGGACTGGCGCTCCGGTGCTCGACTACGGCACGGCATTGGCGGCGAGCTTTGCTGTTTCCGCAGCACTTTACGAACGAGCATCCAGCGGTGTGGGTACATTCATCGACGTCTCGATGCTCGAGACGGGTTTGTCGTTGATGAGTTCTTCGGTGACGGATTATCTGCACACTGGCAATGTGCCGGTGCGCAGAGGCAATCTGGCCAACAGTCGCTCGCCGGGTGCCGGCAGTTTTCCGTGTGCCGAGGGCGTGATCTCTCTGGGGGTGAACGAGGAGTCTCATTTTGCAAGTCTGGCCGTGGCGCTTAATCGAGCGGACTGGCTCAGTGATCCGCGTTTTGCCAAGCGCGCTGAGCGTAAAGCTAACACCGCAGAACTGGCCCGCCAGATCGAAACGGAATTGGGGCGAAGGACGGCACTTGAATGGGAGCCAGTGTTGCAGCGAGCCGGTGTGCCAGCTGCGCGGCTGCGCAGTTTGCCCGAGGCACTGGAGTCTGAGCAGGTGCGAGTGCATGGTTTTGTGCAGGCCACCGACGATGGTGTGCATGTGCCCACCCTGCCGTTCAGGCTGGGCGCTGCCGATGCCTACCCACCCAAATCAGCAGCGCCTGTGCTGGGGCAGCACAATGATGAGATCATTGATTGGCTGAGCGAGTGAAATTGATCGTGATGTACGGCCGAGCGAGTTGATAATACCGCGCGTCTATGGTGCCGTCGTGGCCAACGGTCTATCGCAGCGAAATGCTGCAACGCTGTTGGGAATCCTCAGTTTGCCTTGGCCCGATCCGCAGGCGTGGCGCCGATCGACGCCACGCGCAAAAGACTACGGGATGTTGTAGACCGACAAACTGCCGTAGCCATGCATGACATACACAGAGCCATTGTCGCCTTGAGCGATCCTGGTGATGGGTTGGCGCAGTTGCACGTTGTCCACCCATTTGGGAGTTCCGTTGAGATTCAGGGCGAATAAGGTTCCGTTGGCACCGAGGTACACGGTGTCACCGGTGATCAACAGTGCGGTGATGTCGAGGTAGGCGCCCACGCTGTACTGCCATAAAAGACTGCCCTCCAGATCGAGCGCGTTTAGCGTCTCGTCTGTTGCAATATAAATGGTATCTTCCGTTACAACAGTCCTGTCGTAAGACACGTAGTGGTCAAACTGATGCTTCCAGCGCAGTACGCCATCGTGCGAGTAGGATGTCAGTGTTTTGGAATCTTCCATCAGTAGATAACCACCCGGGACCGACTCAAAAAATTCACCGACACCTGAAAGCGTAAAGTCTTCCAGTTCACAGCGGAACGGGGTTGTGGCTACTTCGAACGAGTATTCGATGTCGGTATCGGCAGTGTGGTAGCTGTCAATTTTCAGATAATAGTCATCGGGCGGGATGCAAATAACGTTGTATTCGTCGCTAAAAAAATCACTGAAACTGAAGGAAGTGACAGATACGCCGTTGGCGAATTGGGCGTTGAGTTCAAGTCCAAAACCGCTGGACGTTCCATCTATGGCGATTGAAATCGGTCGGTCGTGATCCACAGTGAAGCGATACCAGTGTGCTGCGATAGCACCTGCTTCCAGTGTTGCGCTAACCGGCCCGTCAAGGCTGATTTCCGACGCGGTCAACAGGGATTGGCCGGGAATTACGCCGGCATTCGGACCGCCGTCAACATCTGGCTCGGGCTCAGGCTCAGGCTCAGGGGTGGGCGCAGTCGATACGATGCAGGACTGGCCGTTCTCCCAGCCCCAGCCATCGCCGTCAGGGTCACTGTCGACAGCCAGGCAGCTCGGGTGATCGGTTGGGGGTGTGACGGGCCCCGGATCGGGCGCTGGTTGGGTGGTGTCGACCACCAGACACGACGCATTGTTTTCCCAGCCCCATCCATCGCCATCCGGATCGCTGCTGGCTGAGGTGCACTCGGGGAGGCTTTGAGCCTGGACGGGTGTGATGTTCAATGCGGATAAGCTGACGGCTAGAATGCTGCCGGCAAGCGGGAGGCTTACTCTGTATGACATAGGTACTCCTGAACAGTCTGGAAAATCGGTATTACGTGGCCTTGCGCCGTCGCGCCACGTGCGTCTGCCGTCGGCGGGTTTTCGGCGTGTCAGTGACAGTATACCGATGTTGTAATGAAGTTGAAGCGAAGTGATGCCAGTCATTTACAACATGGGCCTGCCAGATGTGATAGCGCGCAACCTGTAACGCGTGGGCGCCAGCTTTCCGTTGTACGTCTGTCTCCTTAATGATGTCCGATTTCGCATTCTTGGTTCGCGTGGTGCATTGGTCGTCAAATGGCTGCGAGCTGTGGCAAGTCGGCGGTATCTTTTTCTCAACAGTCAGGGACAGCGGAGCAAGAAGTTACGCAGCGTATTCTGGGGCGGGCATGAGGCTGAGATCGGGGGCTTTGTCGGGACTGGAGGAGCAATTGTTCGATCGGTGGGCCGTGAGCAGTTGCCATCTGGCTGTGGCCAGTTCTGATGGTATTGAACCGACTTGACGGTTTCCGGTGAACCCGATGGCGCTTACCGGCGGACAGCGGAATCTGTATGCAGATCAACATGATATTCCAGTCGAGAGTGTTTGTGCCCGTTTCTCATTCCAAACATGTTGTCTTACATTCTTCAATCAAATGATGAAAATGTATGTAAATTTGTCGGTATCGTATTTGCGGTGCAGGCGCAGATCGAGAGAATGGCAGGTGCACTAAACAACCAATATCTGGTCTGGAGGCAATTGTGAAACTGATTCGGAAAACGGCTCTGACGCTGGCGCTCGGCTTTGCTGCCGCAACGTCGGCATCCGCGCAGGAGCTGACTATCGCGATCGTGAATAACGGTCATATGATCAACATGCAGAAAGTGGCCGAGGCTTACACCGAAAAGACGGGTGTCAAGCTGAACTGGGTGTCACTGGAAGAAGGCGTACTGCGTGAGCAGGTCACATCTGATACTGCTACAGGCGGTGGTCAGTACGACGTCATCAACATCGGTATGCAGGAAGCGCCTATCTGGGGTGCTGCTGGCTGGATCGAGCCGCTGGAATTCGGCGAAGCCTACGACCTGGACGACATGCTGCCGGCGATCCGCAACGGACTCTCTCACGAGGGAACTCTGTACGCGGCACCGTTTTACGGTGAATCTTCAATGGTCATGTACCGCAAGGACCTGACAGATGCCGCAGGCGTTGAAGTCAAAGACAATGACTCCTGGGACAACATCAAGGCCGCTGCAGCCGCTATCCACGATCCTGACAACGGCGTATACGGCGCGTGCCTGCGCGGCAAGCCGGGTTGGGGCGACAACATGGCGTTCATCACCACGGTTGTTAACTCGTTCGGCGGTGCCTGGTTCGATAAAGACTTCAAGCCGACCCTCGACTCTGACGAATGGAAAGCGGCCATCAACTTCTATGTTGATCTGCTCGGCAACTACGGTCCTCCGGGATCAGAAGGTAACTCCTTCAACGAAATTCTCGCTCTGTACAACGAAGGCAAGTGTGGCATGTGGATCGATGCAACCATCGCTGCTTCTTTCCTTGAAGTAGACGGCGTTGCTTACGCACAGTCTCCGAATGCAGGCAACCCGGTTGGTGCTAACTGGCTGTGGGCATGGGCGATGGCTGTACCGGCTGGTTCGCCGAACGCTGATGAGTCCAAGAAGTTCATCGAGTGGGCTACTTCTAAAGAGTACATCAAGGCAGTTGCTGACCATCCTGAGTTTGGCTGGGGTTCAGTACCTACCGGTACTCGCGCGTCTACCTACGCTTATCCTGAGTTCAAAGAAGCGGCAGCATTTGCTGATGCCGAGATGGCGGCGATCGAGTCGGCTGCTCCTGAAGCCACTGATCTGAAGCCGTACGTTGGCGTTCAGTTTGCGGCAATCCCTGAGTTCCCGGAAGTTGGTATCGCGGTTGCACAGGAAATGGCTGCAGCGCTGTCTGGTGCAAAGTCTGTCGACGATGCGCTGGCAGCTTCTCAGGAAGCGGCTGATGCCATCATGCGTGAAGCAGGCTACTACTAAATAGCCAGCTGTTGTTTGAAAAGCCCGGCGGAGCTTCCGCCGGGCTTTTCGCTACCTGAACTCCCGAGTTAGTAGTCTCACACCGGAATTTATAAGTACCCAAGATACTTTCAGGCCATTAAATCAGGCGAGCTGATAAAGCCCGGTTGAACCCGGAAATGCAACAAGATGACGACTTCTCGCTTGATCCTTGCCTCATACCGTATGATTTTTGCGGTTGCCGCTAACCGCCAATATATGACGTCCCCTCAGAACGTTGTCGGGACATGCCTCGCGCGATGCGCTCGCGCTGAGATGGAATAGTCCGGGTAAGACTTATGGCCAACAGAACGCTCCCGCGCTTACTACAAACACCTGCTGTGGTGCTCTTGTTGCTGTGGATGTTGATTCCACTGAGCATGACACTGTACTTCTCGTTTATTCGCTATGTGCTCAACAGTCTGCGCCGTCCGGAGTGGACGTCGCCCAGCCTGAGCAACTGGCGCGGATTCGGCAACTATGAATACGTGCTGTTCAGTGCCAAGGACTTCTGGTATGCGGTGAACAACAGTTTGTTTATCGTCGTTAGCATCCTGGTCCTTACTGTGCTGTTGGGCCTGGCTTTGGCGATGCTGGTAAACCGTAGTTTTCCCGGTCGCGGGATTGTACGCGTACTGATGATCTCTCCGTTTTTCGTAATGCCTGCGGTAAACGCGGTGCTATGGATCAACATGATTCTCGATCCCGTGCTCGGGCTCAATGGATTGGCGGTTGAGGGCATCAATGAAGTGATCAAGGGTTTGCGGGATTTCCCGATATTGGGCGCGTTTTTCTCGCTGTGGCCAGAGTTTGAGCCGATATCGTTCCGCGCGACGCAGACTTCTGCCTATGCGGTGATCATTATGGTGACGTGGCAGTGGACACCGTTTGCCGTGTTGATCTTCATGACGTCGCTGCAGTCAGAAGACGAGCAACAGAAGGAGGCGGCCATTCTCGACGGGGCCGATGCCTGGTCGCGTTTTCGCAACCTGACGTTGCCGCACCTGGCGCGCCCGATTGCGATCGTCGTCATGATTCAATCAATCTTTCATCTGTCGCTGTACGCAGAAATTGAAATCGTCAGTCGCGGTAACGGCAACAAGAATCTGCCCTACCTGATCGGTGAGTTCGCATCCAATAACATCGGCGCGGCCAGCGCGACCGGAATCTTTGCCGTCATACTGGCGAATATCGTTGCGATATTCCTGCTGCGTATGGTAGGCAAAAGCTTGATGGATTAGGGGATCGAAATGGCAGCAGTCGCCCAGTCATCGCGATTTGGAAACGTTTTTTGGCCCGTGCTGGCATGGGTTGTCGCGCTGATCTTTTTCTTTCCAATTTTCTGGATGGTGTTTACCAGCTTCAAAACCGATGCTGACGCGGTAAAGCCTGAATTTCTGTTTGTCTTCAAGCCTACGCTTGAGAACTACACTAACATGACGCAAAACTACGACTATTGGCGTTTTGCGATCAATTCGGCGATCACCGCCACTTTTGCAACCATCTTTGCGCTCGTAGTGAGTGTGCCTGCGGCCTATGCCATGGCGTTCAATCCGAGTCGTCACACTAAGGATATTCTGGTGTGGATGTTGTCGACCAAAATGCTGCCGGCTGCGGCCGTGTTGTATCCGATGACTTTTCTGACCAAGAATTTTCTGGGCATCTACGACACTCACTTTCTGGTGATCCTGGTGCTGTGCCTGGTCAATCTGCCAATCGTGATCTGGATGCTGTTTACCTATTTTAAGGAAATACCTCGCGAGATCATTGAGGCGGGCAAAATGGACGGTGTCACGACCTGGGGTGAAATCAAAGACATCCTCATACCTTTGGCCTGGGGTGGGGTCGCGTCTACTGCCTTATTGTGTTTTATCTTTTGCTGGAACGAGGCGTACTGGACCGTGCGACTCACCACCACAGAAGCCGCCACGCTGTCAAAGCTGATCGAAGGTAACCGTGCGCCTGAAGGGTTGTTTTTCGGTCGTCTGTCAGCGGTATCGACCGCCGCAGTCGGTCCCATCGTTGTGCTGGGCTGGTTTTGTCAAAAGCAATTGGTGCGCGGGCTGACGTTTGGTGCCGTCAAGTAAATCATGTCGATTATTGAGCCTGAAATCGAGAAAGTCGATCGCAGCTCGCGATCGATTCGCTATCTTGAACACGGCTGGCCGTCAAATCTGTGCCGTTGGCACGCGCACGAAGAATATGAGTTGCATCTGGTGGTTGAAACCAGAGGCAAGGCTTTTGTCGGCGACTACATCGGCGATTTCAAAGCCGGTGAACTTTTCATGACCGGGCCCAATGTGCCTCACAACTGGATCACCGACCGCGTGTGGACCGAGCCGGTTGGCATCAGAGATATGCTGATTCAATTCAGTCACGACAGCGTGGTGAAGCTTGCAGAGGGGTTTCCCGAGTTTTCTCAGGTGTTGCAGATGCTGCAACTTGCGCAGTCAGGTATTTACTTTGAAGGTTTCAACTCGACCTTCGCACGCGGTCATATGGAATCGATACGCGACAATACCGGTGCCGAGCGTATTCTCGCGTTTGTAAGATTTCTGGTGCGCTTGAACGAGCATGCGGAAAAGAAGACGTTGTCGACTGCCAGACTCATTCAGCCGGAAGGTGGCAGCAAACACGCTCGTATCGCCGAGGTGGTCGATCACATCACCAAGAATTTCTTTGAGCCGATATCAGTCGCACAAGCGGCCAATATGGCCAACATGACTGAAATCACGTTCAGCAGAAACTTTCAGTCGGTGACTGGACACAGTTTCGTTGAGTTTTTGAATCGTATTCGTATCGGGCAGGCGTGCGGCAGATTGTATGCGTCCGATGATCAGATTACTGTCATCGCACAGGAATCAGGATTCAAGAATCTGGCAAATTTCAATCGTCATTTTTTGAAGTTGCGGGGGATGACTCCGTCCGAGTACCGCGAAACCGCGCGTAAAGATCTTGTCCCTCAGCGTGAGACCTCGTCATGAGCAGTTCCAATCACGGTCCGATAGTCGCGACCTCCTACGATAGGTCGACATGCGAGGTTGGCGTTGTACACCTGGGATTTGGTGCGTTTCACCGGGCGCATCAGGCGGTTTATCTGGATGACTACATGGAGGCTTCCGGAGATCGACGCTGGGGAATCGCTGCGGTGAATCTCAGACAATCCGAAGCGCAGTTGTTCAAGGCCGCCGAGGACGATGTCGAGCGTCACGATGGCTATTATCTGAAAACCTACTCGCCCGATGGAGACGTGCAACGGCGTCGTGTGCGAAGCCATGTGCACTTTGCCGACTGGAGTGTCAATCGGCAGGCATGTGAAGATCTGTTGTCGCTGGCGACAGTGCATCTGGTCACTATCACTGTCACGGAGAGCGGTTATTACACCGACCCGGATGGCCATCTGGATCTGGACAACCCGATCATCAGAGCCGAAGTCGCCGGTGCGCGTACAACTAGCGTTTACGGATATCTCAGTGTAGCGCTGGCCAGACGTGCCGCGAGCACCGGCGCGCCGCTGACGATTGCCTGCTGCGACAACATCCGCCAGAACGGCAAGATGCTCAGTCGAAATCTGTTGGCCTATTTGCGAGCCTGCGAGATGGACGATCTCGCTGGCTGGGTTAAAAGGAATGTCGTCTTCCCGTGTTCGATGGTGGATCGCATTACACCGCGCAGCCCTGCCGAATTGAGCACCGAGTTTTCGGCCCTGGTCAATGGGCAGGTCAGTTCGCCCATCATGGCAGAGGACTTTGTCCAATGGGTGCTGGAAGCCGTTGCCGCGGCCGACATGCCGGATCTTGCGCAGGTTGGCGTCACCGTCACGCCCGATGTCGATCCCTATGAGGAGACAAAAATACGGGTGCTCAACGGCGGGCACACGGCACTGGCCTACCTTGCGGCACTGGAGGGCGTGGAGACTTTCGACGCCGCAATGCGGGTACCACACCTGCTGGATCATTTTCAGAAGTTCGAAATTCGAGAGGTGCTGGTTGCTCTGACTCTGGACCTGCCGTTTTCGAAAGGTGACTACCTGCAACAGATCATTCTGCGATTTGGCAATGCCGCGATTGGCGATACCGTTGCACGAATCTGCGCAGATGGCATGGCTAAATTCCCGATTTTTATTCGTCCCACACTCGAAGGCTGTCTGAGTCAGAACGTCATGCCGGTGCACGCGATCCGCAGTATTGCAAGCTGGTACGTATTTGCGTTGCACGTTGAGGCTGGCAAGATCGACTTCGAATACGTCGAGCCGGACTGGGACAACCTGAAGGCAATGTTGCGGACAGATGCCTTTGTGACCAACCGACAGCTATGGGGCGAATTGCCTTCGCGCCATCCGGATTTTGTCGAGACCTTGCGACGCAAGATTGTGGAGATGGAGGCAAAATGGCCAGTTTGACGCTGCGCGATGTGCGTAAAAGTTATGGTGACATGCAGGTGGTACACGGCGTCGACCTGGATATTGTCGATGGCGAGTTTGTTGTATTCGTCGGCCCGTCCGGATGTGGTAAATCCACGCTGTTGCGGATGATCGCCGGACTGGAAGAAATATCTGGTGGCACGATTGCGATTGCCGACAATGTAGTGAACGAGATTGCGGCGTCAAAGCGCGGTGTGTCGATGGTATTTCAGACCTATGCGCTGTATCCGCACATGACCGTCTACAAAAACATGGCTTTTGGTCTGAAGCAGATCAAGACACCTGCGGACGAGATTGATCGACGCGTGCGGGCCGCGGCTGAAACGCTGCAGATAACGGACTACCTTGATCGCACGCCGCGAAATCTCTCGGGCGGACAACGCCAGCGCGTAGCGATCGGTCGTGCGATTGTGCGGAATCCGGAAGTTTTTCTGTTCGATGAGCCGTTGTCGAATCTCGATGCCGCGCTGCGCGTGCAGACACGCAAGGAGATAGCCAAGCTTCACGAGCGCCTCGAGACGACCATGATCTACGTGACACACGATCAGGTCGAGGCCATGACGCTGGCGGACAAGATCGTGGTCCTTAAAGATGGACGTATCGAGCAGGTCGGCTCCCCGATCGAACTTTACGAACGCCCGGAAAATGCCTTTGTCGCGCAATTCATTGGCAGCCCCAAGATGAACTTTTTCTCGGCTGCTGATCTTACCGCCGGCACCAGTCAGTTGTTGGGGCGCGAGCTGGCGGCCAATATTCAAGTTGGCATGCGTCCGGAAAACCTGACCCTGTCAGCCAACCCCGGTGAGACCGTGGTAGAGGGCTCGCTGGAGCTGGTGGAGAATCTGGGTGAGTATGCACTGGTCCATTTGCGCACCGCGTCCGGCGTGGAATTCATCGCAAAAACCGAGAAGCCGCCTGAGGCACCTAAAGACTCGAGCGTCGCCTTCTCTATCAGGCCTGAGCTCGCGCACTTTTTCGACGCAGAATCGGGTGCACGCATCGAATAACAGAGGTTGCAGAACCAGGCGATAGCTATGGGTCGACTGGAAGACCGGCAAGCATTGATCACCGGCGCCGCGCGTGGCATTGGTAAGGCCTTTGCGAAAGCCTACGTGGAAGAGGGGGCGACAGTCTGCATTGCCGATCTGAATCTGCAGGCGGCACAACAGACGGCGGCACAAATCGGTGACCGCGCCATTGCGGTGCGTATGGATGTGACGCGTCAGGACAGTATCGACGCTGCGGTCGCAGAGACGGTCGACACACTCGGTTACATCGATGGTCTGATCAACAACGCCGCGCTCTTTACAGCCGCCCCTACCATCGAAATCACCCGTGACGACTACGACAGCGTCTTCGCTGTCAACTTTGCCGGTTCGCTGTTTACTTTGCAGGCTGTTGCAAAGCACATGATTGAACGCGGCCAGGGTGGCACGGTGATCAACATGGCGAGCCAGGCAGGTCGCCGCGGTGAGCCACTGGTGGCGGTGTATTGTGCAACCAAAGCAGCGATCATCTCTTTGACCCAGTCCGCCGGTCTCGATTTGATCCAATACGGAATCAACGTCAATGCAATTTCGCCCGGTGTCGTCGACGGCGAGCACTGGGATGGCGTCGATGCGCTGTTTGCGAAGCATGAGAATAAAGCCCCTGGTCAAAAGAAGCGTGAAGTGGGTGCCGCCGTGCCGTTTGGACGCATGGGTGTGGCGGAGGATTTGACGGGTATGGCGGTGTTTCTGGCCAGCGATGACGCGAAATACATTGTGGCGCAAACCTACAACGTCGATGGCGGTCAGTGGATGAGTTAGCTTGTAGATGAACCGTCCGCGAATCCTGCTGTTGTCGGGTTATGATGCAGTCAGTCATCGACAATGGCGTGAATGCCTGGTGGGCCATCTACCAGAATTCGACTGGCACACCGTAGCGTTACCGGATCGGCACTTCTATTGGCGCGCCAGAGGCAACCCGATCAGCTTCGCCTACGAACATGCCGAAACGCTCGCCGCGCCTGTGGATCTGCTGTTGGCTACCTCGATGGTGGATCTGGCGACGTTGCGTGGATTGGTGCCAACACTCGCACAAGTTCCGGCGCTGCTGTACTTCCATGAAAACCAGTTTGCCTATCCGACGCGCAAACCCAGTTCCAACATTGTCAACGCTCAGTTGACGAGCATCTACTCCGCGCTCTGCGCCACACAAATACTGTTTAACTCGCGCTTCAACCGGGATACCTTCTTTGACGGCGCTGCGGCATTGTTGAAAAAGATGCCCGATGGCGTGCCAAACGGTTTGCTTGATCAGATTGAACCCAAAGCTCGCGTTTTGCCGGTGCCGATAGAGCCGGCCGGGCGGAGTGTGGGCGATCGCTCCTGGGAGGGCCCAATCGAGGTAGTCTGGAACCATCGTTGGGAGTATGACAAGCAGCCGCAGGTGTTTTTCGATGCCTTGCGTCTTTTGAAACGCAAAGGCCATGACCTTCGCCTGCATGTCATGGGTCAGTCGTTCAGAAACGTTCCAGAGTGTTTCGGGCATGCTAAAGCAGAGTTTGCCCGCGACATCGTGACGTGGGGGCATCAACCTGCAAAGCACTACCGGCAAGTCCTGCATCGTGCACATGTGGTTGTATCCACCGCGCTGCACGACTTTCAGGGCTTGAGTATGCTCGAGGCAATTCAGCGCGGATGCGTGCCGGTGGCGCCGGATCGCATGGCCTATCCGGATTATGTACCCGATCAGTGGCGCTATGCTGTCGGCGAATCGGTAGACGAGGCGAGTGCGCTTGCCAGTACGCTTGAATCATTGCTGAACCTGGAGGTCTCGCCGCCTGAAAATCAAACGATCGAGCGGTATCTGACAACCACAGTCGTCGATCAATACCGGCAAGTGATTCGACAGCTTGTCTTGACACCTCAGACTGGTCGGCTAAGGTGATAGTCAAGACACCTGTCGAGGTCTACCTGGCATAGGATGAAATGTCGGTTCGTGAGGTGCGGTACTGGAGTTGAAACACGATGCGTACTAGTGCCCTATCGGCGAATACCGGGAACATACCCGTTTGCAGATTGCGCAGGCGGTCCCCGTGTTTTTGGTTATTCGCTCTGTCGTTGTGGTTATCAGGCAGTCATTCGGCCTGGGCTGACACGTGGGTTGACTATCGGTTAGGTTTCTCCGACGAGCGGCTGGCCTTGATTATTCAAGGTAGCAGGACTGTGAATCTGCAAACGCATACGCTACGTGCCAATTTGGCCGGTTGTTTCTTAAGCTGTCGGTCCCGACTCGAATTCGATGAGCTCTATGCGGTGAGCTATCTTGTGGGTAATCGACAAACCACGAAGGCAAGTAATCTGACCTATCAGGCAGGGCTTGGCGTTGTTCGCGGTTTTGACGATGAGGATTGCAACAGAGGCGCAACATGCCGAGATAAGTGGGGGATTGGTGTGCCAATGTCTGTTGGCTTGACGTTTGGCAAATACGTGGGATTTGGTGCCGAGCTGTTTGTGAATCTCAATCAGCTTGAGTCGACAATTGGTGTGGCAGTCGGCTGGACCTTCGGAAAATTCAACTGATCGTTGTGAGATTGGGCAGAATCAGGGCCGGCGTGCGATAAAATCGATTTCGACTAACGCGCCCACTGCAAGACCCGTGACGCCAATGCACGTGCGGGCCGGCAATTTGCCCGCCTCGAAGTAACGTTGATAGGTCTCGTTCATCGCGGCGTAGTCGCGTTCAAAGTGTGTGAGGTACGCGCGTGCCTGAACCACGTTTTCAATCCCCAGTTGCATGCCTTGTAATACCAGGATCAGATTGTCCATCACCCGTCGCGTCTGCGCCTCGACGCCTTCGGGCAACGGTTTGTTTGGCTCCCCGGGCCAGGTGGGCATCTGACCCGTCAGGAACACCCATCCGTCCACTTCAGCCGCGTGCGAAAATGTTGCGACGGGTTGCGGCGCTGCATCGATCATATGAAAACTGGGCAGTGACATGGAACGATTTTCCTGGGTTGATGAAATGGATCGGTTCAAACCTTGATCGTGAATTCGACGGGCATCCGCTGTTGTGTGTCGCAGATGGCCGATGCGTTTATCGACGTTCGGCCGCCGGGGTGTTCAATCTGCCCGTAACCCTCGTGTATGTGGCCAAACACATGCAGTCGTATCGAGGGTCTTCGTTGTACCGCAGCGAGCAATTCGGGACAACCCACACTGTTGAATATACCCCAACGATCAGGACACTGATCGAGCACACCATAAGGCGGGCCATGGGTGATCAGCACATCGGTGTCGTGTGGGATGTCGTTCCATATGGCTTTTGCATCCTGTGGATCGTACATAAATGCCCAGTCGAAAAAGCGCGGCGTACAGGGTGAACCGTAGAAGTTAATTCCGCCGATGCTGACGGCGCGATTGCAGAGATAGTGCAACTGCGTACCGTTAGCAAGCGTAGTCAGCGCCTGTGCATCGTAGTTAAGATCGTGGTTGCCGGCGATGTAGATGATGTTGCTGAACTGATCGAGTTGCGCGAGCCAGGCCAGATAGTCTTGCACCTCTTTCGGTTGACCCAGATTGGTGAAGTCACCGGCGTGAATCAGAATGTCATAGGTTTTGTTAATCCGGTAGTGCGCGTGCCAGTGCGTGCCGTGGGTGTCGCTGACCAACAGTGCGGAGAGTTCGGGCATCGACGATTCACTGGCCGGGGTTTGCGGGCTGGACTGTCTGTGGATACTGCAATCGCCCGCGGCGTGGGTCAAGGGTGCGCAGACTCGGCCTGTCCTCGAATGGTGGTTTTGGCGGTACGATGGTGCCCCAACCGATAAACGGGAGCGTTTAAGATGCTGTTGACCGGATTTCAGGGTTACGGTGGTCGAAGTGATAATCCCTCGGCCCAGGTGGTCGAGGCGCTTAGCGGATCTGCCATCGCCGGGGAGCAGGTGATCGGCGAAGTGTTGCCGGTCACCAATCACGATCTGCATCAGCGTATCACCTCGCTGATTGAGCAGCATCGTCCGTCATTGCTGATCTGCCTGGGCCTGGCACCCGGAGAGAATATGATTCGCCTCGAACGGCTCGCGGCCAACTACTCGCGCTTCGAGATTCCAGACAACGCAGGGGATCGTTTTGAGGGCCCGATCGATGCCGACGGGCCGGCCGCCTACGAGAGCACACTGCCGGTTGGGGCGATTCGCGAGCGATTGCTGCAAGCCGGTATTCCGGCCAGGGTGTCGGAGACGGCTGGCACTTTTGTTTGCAACGCGATCATGTACCACTCGCTGCACCGCTGTGCGGATAGCGATGCGCGCGCGGGGTTCATCCATCTGCCGTATTTGCCGTCGCAGGTCAGCGACATTATCCGCAGCGCCTCTGATACGGGCGCGATTGAGCTCCATCAGCGAGCCGACCTCGCGTCAATGGCACTGGATATTCAGATCGAGGCGATCAGGCTCGCGATCGAGCAGGCGATTGCTGGCTGAGCGCCTGCGGTGTTTTCGCCGCTGTGTTGAATTCGAATCGGCGGTAGACTATGCGTTTCAACCCCGTCTGCAACGTGCCGCGATTCGGTCTTTGCCTGGAGCCACCATGCGCAATCTAGAACACCCGGGGCGGTCCCCGGTTCACGCCACCCGAGGCATGGCCGCCACCTCGCACCCGCTGGCGAGCCATGCGGCGCTGGATATGCTCAAAAAGGGTGGCAATGCACTCGATGCGGCGATCGCCGCCTGTGCGGTGCAGTGTGTGGTCGAACCGCAGTCAACCGGCATCGGCGGTGATTGTTTTTGTCTCTACACCCCCGCTGGCGGTGGCGCGCCGTTGGCCTACAACGGCTCTGGCCACACGCCGGCGGCCGCCACGCTCGACTACTACCAGCAGCAGGGCATCGGCGAGATACCGCGCCAGTCACCGCATTCGGTGACCGTGCCGGGTGCGATACACGCCTGGCATCGACTGAGCGAAGACCATGGCGAGCTGTCGTTCACTGATGTACTGCAACCGGCGATCGGCTATGCACGCGATGGTTATCCCGTGTCATCTCGCGTCAGTACCGACTTCGCGACACAAACCGAGTTTTTGCAAAACAACGCAGCCGCGGCCGACGTATTCTTGATCGGTGGCAGCACACCAGCAGTAGGACAGTTGCATCGCCAGCCGGCACTGGCCAGGACGCTGCAACAAATTGCAGAGCACGGGCCGGATGTGTTTTATCGAGGTGAAGTCGGTGAGGACATCGTTGCGGCATTGCAGGCGCTCGGTGGTCTGCACACGATGGACGACTTTGCCGCGATCAGCACCGAGTACGTCGAGCCGATCAGCACGCGTTTTCGTGGTTACGATATCTACCAGGTGCCGCCCAACGGGCAGGGCATCATCGCCCTGCAGTTGCTGAATATTGTTGAGGATTTTGATTATCAGGGGGTCGAAGCCATGGGCGCTGATCGTCTGCACCGGGAGATCGAGGCCGGACGGCTGGGTTATCAGGATCGAAACCTCTATGTCGGCGACCAGCGGCACGCGAATGTACCGGTCGACTGGATGCTGTCGGATGCGCACGCACGCGAGATGCGAGATGCCATCGATCCGGCAAGAGCGATGAAAGAACTGCCGCAATACAATGCACCACCGCAGCAGAGCACCGTGACGTTGTCGGTGGTTGACGCTCAGGGCAATGCCTGTAGTTTTATCAATTCCCTGTTTCACAGCTTTGGCAGTGTGCAGATGGCGCCTCGATCGGGTGTTATGCTGCACAACCGCGGGCAGAGCTTTGTCGTCGATCCCGGACATCCTAATTGCATTGGCCCCAATAAGCGCCCGATGCATACCATTATCCCCGGCATGGTGTGTCGGGACGGGGCGGCGGTAATGCCCTACGGGGTGATGGGGGGGCACTATCAGGCCTATGGTCACATGCAGTTTCTGACGCGCATGATCGATTTTGGCATGGACATTCAGGAGGCGCAGGACGCACCGCGCATCTTCCCCGATCCAGCCGAAGGGCATGTCGAATTTGAATCGACACTGGCGGCGGATACGGTTGCCGAACTGCGGCGTAGAGGACATAACATGCAACCCGCGGCGCGCCCGATCGGCGGTTCGCAGGCGATCTGGATCGATCGGCAAAACGGTGTTCTGACCGGCGGTTCGGACCCTCGCAAGGACGGCTGTGCGATCGGTTACTGATGTCGACACACAACGCATGAAACTGGAGCAAACCTCTTGACTGATGAAAACGTCGTCGCCACAGAATTGATGGGGGATGTCTGGCCGGCTACGCAACCCGGTGAGGATCCGGTGTTGTACGGGCATGTCGAGCTGTCACCGCGCGGTGCATTCGAGGCGCGCAGCGTGCAGTCGTTCAA
Organism: uncultured Granulosicoccaceae bacterium; assembly: GCA_964646405.1. GTDB lineage: Bacteria > Pseudomonadota > Gammaproteobacteria > Granulosicoccales > Granulosicoccaceae > CAKZSB01. The sequence continues at coordinate 16,837 of CAZYDV010000112.1, forward strand.
AATGGTCTATACCGTGGGTCGCTATGGCATTGACGACACGGGCAGTATTCGCGTGGTGTTTCGCTTCATGGGTGACTGGGGTGATCTGCAGACCTCTGATCCCAGTGGCTACAATTTCGTAACGGCGGAATGCAGCACTGATTCTCGCGTATCACTGGCTTATGCCAAAACCGGCCACCAGCGACCCTGGTTTCGCTCGCTGACCGTGCGTCTGCACGGTGGCTATCTAAGCGAGGGGGATACCATCACCATCGTATTTGGCGATACCTCCAAGGGCTCACCGGGGATGAAAATGCAGTCCTTTGTCGAGGCGGGTTTCGAATTCAAAGTGCTGGCCGACGTTTGTGCTGTAGGACACTACATTCCGTTGCCCGAG
>CAZYDV010000113.1:0-17174 GCA_964646405.1 uncultured Granulosicoccaceae bacterium
AACTGGCCTGAATGCTTACTTGTTTGCACTGGCGGCAACGTCCTGGTTCATCAGCCCCAGTCTTTTAGCATCGCCTGCTTGACGCTGGCCGCGGTCGTGAGTGGGCCCGGCGTCAACAGCCAGGGTTCGCGCTGCAATCGAACTGAACTGCCAGTCGATTTTTGCTCCGACGACTTCCTTTCCATACTGGTGGCTCCCACAGCGCGTCATGTATGGTGCTTCGGTTCAGGCCGCTACACACTTCGATCACGCCCACCGCGTATGTTACCGTCAATATAAGGGACGGTACGTAATCTTTGCGACCTGAAATACCGCAACCAGAATACTGGCGCCCCCAATTGACGGCTGCTCTGCGATTTCTTAGGGTGGCGGTACGTATAAAGGCGATCATCATGAATTTAACTATCACCGACACAATCGTCGAACAATACGCCACTGACGGTGCTGTCATTCTGCCCGGGTTGTTCACCGATTGGGTCGAGCCGTTGCGGCGCGGCGTCGATCAACTGATGGGAGATCCCAGCCCGCTGGAGCGCTCGTACCAGCCAGCAGACGGCAGCGCGCGGTTCTTTCAGGATCTCTGCAACTGGCAGCGGATCGATGATTTTCGAGATTTCGTCTTCCACTCGCCGGCAGCGGCCGCCGCCGCTCGTTTGATGCAATCGACGAGTGGGCGCTTTTTCCATGATCACGTCCTGGTGAAAGAGCCCGGCACCTCGATCGTCACCCCGTGGCACCAGGACCAACCCTACTACTGCGCAGACGGCCGGCAGAGCGTGAGCTTCTGGGTGCCGCTGGATGAGGTGCCACAGCAGACCTCGCTGCGTTGCATCGCGGGCTCGCACCGCTGGGGCAAAGACCACCGACCCAAACGATTCGACGGCAGCAATCTCTACGAGAACGACGACTACGAAGAACTGCCCGACATCGATGGCAATATCGATCAATACCGCGTGCTGCAATGGGCATTGCAACCCGGCGACGCCGTGGCGTTCAACTTTCGCTGCGTGCACGGCGCCGCCGCCAACACCGGTCAGAGCAATCGCCGGCGTGCGTTTTCGGCACGTTGGGTGGGCGATGATGCGGTGTTTGTCGATCGAGCCGGCAAGGGTTCACCACCGTTTAAAGGGCTGACCTTGAAAACCGGCGAGCCGCTGGATGGGCCCGAGTTTCCGAAAGTGGTGGGCTGATCGGCATACACTGCCAGCGTGTACATCCCGGTCACACAGAACTTTAAATCCGATCCGGAAAAACGCTGGAACCTTCCCGATCGCGTGTTCTTTGCCTGTGGCGCCTGCCACATTCTGGCGTTTGCATTTCTCGAGAAATATCCAGATCAGGGCTACACACCGATCTGGATAAAGCCTGACTCAGGTTATCGTGGCAATCACGTGGTTTGTGTCAGCGGCTCCACCGTGTTTGATTACCACGGTTATTCAAAGTGGCCGGATTATGTCGAGCGCTATGGCAGAAAAGCTGGCAGGCAATATCCCGGCTGGAATGCCACACTCGTTGAACTGCCGAAGCGAGTCTTGATATCGGAGGCTGAGTCGCGACAGATAGAAGGGCTTTGGCTGCGAGGGCCTGAGCAGTTTTTACACGATGCCATACCTCGCGCACAGCAATATTTACGGCGGTTTGAGCGTGCTTTGTTGGTTGAAGACGTTTAACTTAGGGGTTACGTGTTCGTTCTTCGACAGCTAACAAACGCGCGTGAAAGCTTCTTGATGTAGGTTCGATAAGAACTGTTTAGCATCTGATTTTCAGATGCACGACAGCCCAGTTGGCATCCGAGTTATGCTCTCAGTTGCCGTCTGCATTTTGCAAAACTGCTGGCCGCAAACTTCCTGGGCCCAAGGCGCGGCACAAAAGAAGTGTATGGCAACAAGCTTTCAAGCTTATCTTATCGAGTTCCTGTCGTATCATCACGATCGTGTTGGTGCCGTGGTCGAGCTGGAGCCGGACGGCAGAAGGCACGGCACACAGGATCGAGAGGCGGCACCGGGCCGTGGCGATCCGACGAAACGCATGGGTAAATAACACGGGCCGATTGAGCTATTGGATATCGGCTGCTGAAACCTGTTTTGGTAAAGCGTTTAAGGTGCGCTGTTGTATGATGAGGGCCACCTTCAGACCGCAGACACACTTGAACCATGAGCAAAACCATTCTCGTCATTCACGGCGCCGGCATGAACATGCGCGGTATTGCACAAGTAGAAATATTCGGTCCGCTAACTCTGCCGGAATACGATTCGGCGATTAAGGGCTATGCGGCAAACGCCGGTGTCGATCTGGAGATTTTCCACTCGAACACAGAAGGTGCGGTGATCGATAAACTGTATGAGTCGCACGCGGCCGGGATTTATGGCGCGATTATCAATCCGGCCGGTTTTACCACCGGCTATCCGGCGTTGGGCGCGGCGATCACGCAGGTGAATTTTCCGGTGTACGAGTTGCACATGTCCAATCCGGCCGTGCGCGGGCGGATTTCGGACATCGGTCGAGTCGCGAAAGGGGTAGTGTCGGGGTTTGGTATCGAGGGTTATCGGCTGGCGATAGACGGGTTGTTGAGTCTGGAGTAAGTTTGGGGGCGGGAGGAGTGATCTCATCGGTGGCAAACGGTCTCGATGCTGTCGCGGATGGTTATAGAACCGTAGGGGCCGTAAGCCTGGGCGCACGTACCTTTTTTGATCTGTGGCAGGTGCGCTTAGCCTTGCCGACACCTACGGTGTTTCGGTGTGGCGATTGGCGGTTGTCACGACCTGCTCGTGCAACCGGGTTGTCGTCCCACTGAAGCCACGAGCGCGAGAAACCGTATATCCGTAGGGGCCGTAAGCCAGAGCGCACGTACCTTTTTTGTTCTGTGGCAGGTGCGCTTAGGCTTACCTACCCTACGATGTATCGGTGTGTTAATGGGTGTTTTTTCGTACACGGCCTGTTGCTGCTGCGGCGTTCCTCCCACCACAAACCGGGTGGGAGTCGCGTTGAGCAGGAGCTATCTACTTGACAGTGATTTCGATAACGTCAGAGGTTACCGGATCGGCGTGCGGTACGTGAATGAAGTTGCCAAGCAGCAGTTGCAGGGTGTGTTTGCCGGGCGGCAGTTCGATTGACGTTTCGGTCTGGCCTTTGCCGAAGTGCTTGTAGTTGTCGTCGGCCGGAATCGGCAGATTCATGTCTGGCAGGGGTGCATTGATGATCAGGTGATGATGACCGGTGTGTTCCTTGTCAACACCTGCGGGGGCGACGCCCATGTTGGACAGGCCAAATACCACCGTGACCGGGCTTTCGACCGTATCGCCATTGGCTGGTGAGACGAAATAGACCTTCGCACCTTCAGGAGCAGGTGATTTGTCCATTGCAATCGCGGTGACTGAAAACATCGCGGCGGCGATGGAAATTGCGCTGTTTCTAATGAGTTTTTGAACTGTCATGCCAAGTGGTCTCCGGTTTACCGTAGGTGATGGTCAGCACTCGTGCGAGGCCGGTCAGTTGAACGCGCGCACGGTGAAATGACGGGCGTCGTCAGGAGAAACACCTGACGGATGCCTAATATTCCATTGCACACCTTTTAGGTCGTGTGGCCTGGGTTTGGTTCCCCGAGCCTTGTCGGTCCCGCCGGAATCCTTAAGCGATGGCTGTCGTTCGATCCGTTGCCTTTTGGACGCGTGTCAGGGCTTGGCCGCGTGCTTGTAATTGCTGCTGCCCTGTACAATGTTCAGACAAGACCAGCGTCTGTGGCTGGCTCGGAATTCCCACCAAAGGTATCTGCACCTTGATCAAACTGAACATCAACGGCATCGAGCATGAACTCGATATTGAACCGGATATGCCACTGCTGTGGGCACTGCGCGAGGAGACCGCGCTGCGCGGCACAAAATTCGGCTGCGGCATGGGCCTGTGTGGAGCCTGCACGGTGCACATTGACGGTGCGCCGGTGCGTTCGTGTTCGTACCCGGTCAGCGCGGCCGAGGGCAGACAGATCAATACAATCGAGTCGATCGGCACGGCCGAGGCGCCACATGCGGTGCAGCGTGCCTGGATCGCGCATCAGGTGCCGCAATGCGGCTATTGCCAGTCTGGCATGCAGATGGCCGCGGTGGCGCTGCTGAACGAGAACCCGCAACCCACCGATGACGATATTGATGCAGCGATGACCAATCTGTGTCGCTGTGGCACCTACGACCGGATTCGTGCGGCGATCAAATCGGCCGCGCAGGAGCTCGCATAATGGGTATCACCCGGCGGGTTTTCATGATTGGCGGTGCCACGATCGGTGGTGGCCTGCTGTTTGGTGTCGGTGGTGTGGGTGCACATCTGATGATGCACGACCGGCTCGGCGTGCAGCGTGAGGCACATGATGGCGATGACGCCACGCACATTAATATGTGGCTGCGCATTACTGCAGATAACAACATTGTGGTGATCAATCCGCACACCGATATGGGGCAGGGCAGCGCCACCGGTCTGCTGCAGATCGTCGCCGATGAACTCGACGCCGACTGGTCGCAGATGCACGTCGAGCAGGCGCCGGCCGATCTGGCCTACTCTAATGGCAAGGTTTTCGAGGGCTTTGTTCGGGAGATGATGACACCACCCGAGTGGGCCAGCTCGCTGCTGGAAAACGGCTTCTATCGCATGGGCGATCTGATGAAAATGCAGATGACCGGTGGCAGCTCGGCGGTGCGCTTCACCGGTTGGGATGCGATGCGTGAGGCCGCGGCCGCGGCCCGACAAATGCTGATGGCAGCGGCGGCTGAAAAACTCGGCGTGCAGTCGGATTCTCTAACCACCAAAGACGGTACCGTGGTGCATGCAGAATCGGGTCAGTCGCTGAGCTATGGCGAGTTGGCGGCCGCTGCCGCGCAGCTTGAAAGTCCCGACGAGATTACCCTCAAATCGCCGCAGGATTATCGCTATGTGGGGCAGCCGGTCGCGCGCGTTGATGTGCCGGGCAAGGTGATCGCCAACGCCGACTACGCGATCGACGCCGACGTGCCTGACATGCAATACGCAGCCATTGCCGCCAGCGGGGTGTTTGGCGCGCAGGTGAAATCGATCGACAACGGCGATGAAATCAAAGCCAGTCGCGGCGTCAGCGATGTGATGATCGTGCCGGATGGCGTCGCCGTAATGGCCGATAACCCGTGGCGCGCCGAACAGGCGGTGCGAAAAGTCGCCTTCACCCGCGAGCCACACGATAACGACTCGCTCAGCACCGAATCGCTGATCAAGCGCCAGCGCGAGGCACTGGCCGCTGATCTGGACAACGGCATGACGGCCGGCAAGCCAGCGGATGTCGAGGCCACCGTCACGGCCGAATACTTCGTACCCTATCTCGCGCACGCGAGCCTGGAACCGATGAATGCCACGGTCTGGCAGCAGGATGGCAAGCTGCATATTATCGCCGGGGTTCAGAATCCACTGCTGGCTAAGTCGCGCGCGGCCAAAGAGGCGGGGCTCAAGCTCGATGATGTAGTACTGCATACCCGCCAGATGGGCGGGGGTTTTGGCCGTCGGGTCGCTTTTAGTATGTCCGGTGATGAGCCACTAAACTGGCTGATTCAGGCGGTGCGGGTCGCTGTTGATTCCGGCAAGCCGGTGAAAACCACCTGGTCGCGTGAAGTCGATACTCGCAGCGACGTCTATCGGCCGATGGTACTGGCGCAATTCGAGGGGGCTATAGGCGATGATGGCAAGCCCGCTTTGTGGAGGTCACGCAGCTACGGCAAGGAGATGAACATCAAGGCCGTGGCACCGCCCTACGGCATACCGAATATCGACGTCGCGTTCGCGGATCAGTCACACCCGGTGCCGGTGGGCTTCTGGCGCAGCGTCGAGCATTCGCAGCACGGTTTTTTTGTCGAGAGCTTCATCGATGAACTGGCAACGACTGCCGGCGTCGATCCACTGCAGTACCGGCTGGATCTGCTCGATCCACAATCGGCCGCCGCCGCGGTGCTGAACAGGGCGGCAGAGATGGCCGGCTGGCGGACTGGCGCTGACGCACAGGGCCGTGCGATGGGGGTGGCCATGGTCCACAGCTTTGGCTCGACCGTGGCGCAGGTGGTGGAGGCCTCCATGACCGCTGCCGGTCCGCGTGCGCATCGGGTTTGGTGCGCGGTAGACTGTGGCGTGCCGGTCAACCCGCAGGCGATCGAGGCACAGGTTCAGGGGTCGGTGAACTTTGCGCTGTCTGCGGCGTTGTATGGTAAATGTGATCTGCAGGATGGCGGTGTTGTACAGAGCAATTTTCACGACTATAAACTAGTAGGCATGGCAGAAGCACCGCGCATAGAAGTGGAGGTGCTGAACACCAGCAGCCCGGTGGGCGGGGTCGGCGAGATCGGCGTGCCACCCCTGGCACCGGCGTTTTGCAATGCACTGGCTGCGATCGACGGTGAGCGCCGGCGAGCACTGCCACTGGTATAGATTAAAGTGATTACCGCGTGGCGCCACGTGCGTGGCGTCTACACGCAAGCGTGACGGGTTCGTTCGGCGTGACAACCCTGTGGATGTCAAGGAAGATTGGGGCAACAATAAGTACCGGCTATGTGCAGTCGGAGCGTTAGCATTACCAGGAGTAGAAAATGGAAGAGGCAGTCTCTTCGTTGGCGGCACTGAATACACTAACCGATCGCGAGATTAATGTACTAAAGCGGCGGTTTGGTGTTACAACGATCGATTTCGATTATCTGGAAAACAACATCCTTTCAGCGTCAGATGTTGGCGGTGGTGGTTCCGCACCGCCGTCGCTGATCAACAACGAGCGTCCGCCCGTCGATCCGCTTGTCCGCTGAGCCGGATCAGTAATATTGATCGTCTGTTTGTGGCCAGATAGCTGCTGCGCACGGTTTCCCGTTAAGATAGCGCTTGCGTAGAGGCAAATACTCAGTGCGCGCAGGTGTTGTGGTGGTCATCGGGAAAGCGGAGGGCAGATGACGGTACTCATAGCAGGTGGTGGTATCGCAGGGCTCGCGCTCGCGCTGACTTGCGAACAAATCGGTGTGCCATTTAAGGTATACGAGTCGCGTGAAAAGATAGAGCCGCTCGGTGTGGGGATCAATTTGCAGCCGACGGCGGTGCGCGAGTTGTTTGATCTGGGGCTGCAACAATCACTCGATGCAATCGGCGTACAAACGCGCGATTACTCCATGTACAGCAAAAGAGGATTGCTGATTTGGACTGAGCCTCGCGGGTGCTGGGCAGGTTATCAGTGGCCCCAGTACTCGGTGCACCGTGGGCATCTGCACACCATGTTGTATCACACACTGCTGGAACGCGCCGGACCTGACTGTGTCGAGACCGGATGGTCAGCCTGCGGTTTTGACAACGTCGACGGTCGGGCGCAATTGCACTTGCGTGCAGCCAGCGGTGACACGCGCACGGTCAACGGCGAACTGATCATCGGCGCCGATGGCATTCACTCGGCGCTGCGCGCGCAAATGGTGCCCGATGAGGGTGATCCGATCTGGGGCGGCGCGGTGTTGTGGCGTGGCACCACGCGTGCGGTACCTTACAAGACCGGTGCGTCGATGATCATGCTCGGTCACGCCGGCCGGCGCTTTGTCACCTATCCCATTTCCAGACCAGACCCTGACACCGGCGAGGCGGTGATTAACTGGATCGCCAATCTGAACTACAACGCCGACAGTGCCTGGAACAAGGAAGACTACAGTCGCGAGGCCGATCTGAATGATTTTTTGCCCCGCTTTGCTGAACTTAAATTCGACTGGCTCGATGTAGCCGGGCTGATCACCGGAGCCGAGCGGGTCTACGAGTACCCGATGGTGGATCGCGAGCCAATTGATCGCTGGACGCACGGTCGGGTCTCTTTGATGGGGGATGCTGCGCACGCCGCCTATCCGGTAGGATCAAACGGTGCGGGCTCGGCGATAATCGACGCCCGCGAGCTCGGTGCGGCCTTTCTTAAACACGGGTTGAACGAACAGGCACTACAAGCCTACGAGGCAAAAATGCGCCCGCCCAATTCGCGCGTGGTGTTGATCAATCGAACCGCGGGGCCTGATTCGATCCTCGACACAGTCGAAGAGCGCTGCGGCGGACAATTCGATGATATCGAAGACGTCATCCCGAAGGAGGAGATGGCCGCGCACGCTGAAAAATACAAAATGGCCGCCGGGTTTGGCATCGACGAGACCAATCGCAAAGCGCCTACTATTGCCGCAGGTGCGAAGTGGCTGCCGTAAACCTTCTGCCCGACACCTGGCTGTACTGATCGACCAACGAGTGAAGTGATGACTTGCACAATCGACACCCATCGCGCCCTTTATGCCGCGCTTGTCACCAGTAGTCTGGATGATCAATCCAGACCTGCCATTGAGCTTGCCTTCAGGCAGGTGCCGCGCGAACGTTTCATGGGGCCGGGGCCTTGGCACCTTTCGTTGGCGGGTGGCTATACAAAGACGCCAACGGCTGATCCGGAATTGCTATACCAGGATGTGCTCGTGGCGTTGAAGCAAGCACAGCGTTTGAATAGCGGTCAGCCATCCATGCATGCGAGGAGTATCGCTGCACTCAAGTTGCAACCCGGGCAAACCGTGGCACACATTGGTGCGGGTACGGGCTACTACAGTGCCGTTTTGTCTGAGATCGTGGGCCCCGATGGTCACGTTGATGCGTTTGAAATCGATGGCGAACTGGCAGACGCTGCAAGGCGCAATCTGGCAGATTGGAGAAATGTCGCCGTGCATGGTGACGCCGCTGGTCGTGACGTGCCCGGCGCCGATGCGATCTATGTCAATGCAGGGGTCACAGGCCCTGCGCATCAATGGCTCAATGCCGTGACAGCGTCCGGGCGGATGCTGTTGCCGCTGACTGATCAGGGGTGGAGCGGTGGCATGCTGTTGTTGCAGCGCGTCGATGCGATCCGTTTCAGAGCGCGGTTTATCTCACCGGTGATGTTCATACCCTGTGTCGGTGCGCGCGATGAGCAGACGGCCGGGCGTCTCAAGCAAGCTTTCGCCAATGGCCTGGGGCGCACGACGCGCTCGCTGATTCACGACGATAATCCCGACGACTCCTGCCTGTTTGCTGGTTCCGGCTGGTGGCTGTCGAGCCGCGAGGTCGATTAGGCTGGGTGCCAATCACATGTAGTAAAGGCGCTAAACGCTGGAAATCAATCGCATTGTCATTGATGCCAGACTGACCACTCCGATCACCCAAACGCCTGTTCACGACCATGACCCGTGATCGTTGCGCTCACGCAAAGTGTGAGCTGGCGCAAAAAAAATTACACAATGCAAGCTGCAGGTCGATACGAACGGAACTGCGGATGGGCGTGAGTCCGATCGTGCAAAAAAATAAAACATCATCAAGGTGCGCGCGTTCGGGAACGCGCCAGCTTCACCTGACCAGTCACCTTCGAATGGAACTCGAGGAAAAACGGCAATGACAGCCAAAGTAAAAAAAATAGAGTGCGATGACATCGGCGCGAACGATAGCGCCCTGCAATGGAAAAATCCGCAAAGTATGATCGCAGCCCTCGACAGGGTGCAGGCTATAATTGAATTTGATACGTCCGGCAACGTGCTGGCAGCCAACGAGAATTTCCTGCAGACGGTTGGGTATCAACAGGCCGAAATCGTCGGTCAACACCACCGGTTATTTTGTGAACCCGAGTATGCTGAAAGCAAAGCGTATGCAGCGTTCTGGGAGACACTGGCGAGTGGGGAGCATGTTGCAGGTGTATTCAAACGGTTGGCAAAAAACGGCAGCGAGGTTTGGATTAACGCATCCTACAATCCGGTCATTGAAGACGGACAGATTGTTGGCTTTATTAAATACGCCACCGATGTAACCGAGCAGAAAAGGCGCGACGCCGACTACGAGAGCAAGGTGCAGGCGATCGATGGTGCGCAGGCGATGATCGAGTTTGAGCCGGATGGCACGATCGTTCGTGCCAATCAGAATTTTCTCGCAGCGACCGGGTATACCCTCGACGAGATTCAGGGTCAGCACCACCGTATGTTCTGCGAGGACAGCTACGCCGAGTCAGAGGAGTATGCTCAATTTTGGACAGAACTTGCCCGTGGTGTCAGCAAAGCCGATGTCTTCAAACGGATTGCCAAAGACGGCAGCGAGATTTGGATTAATGCCTCGTACAATCCGATGAAAGATTCGGATGGCAATCTCTACGGGGTAGTCAAGTTTGCAACCGATGTGACGCACGCTCAGAACGAGGCTTCTGCGTATCGCAGCAAAGTGGAGGCCATTGAAGTCACGCAGGCGAGAATCGAGTTTGACCTGGACGGAAACGTGCTGAGCGCGAACGAGAATTTCACCGCAACGGTGGGCTATAAGCTCGATGAAATTGTTGGCCAGCATCATCGCATGTTCTGCGACGCAGAATATGTTGAATCAGAAGACTACGTGCAATTCTGGGATAAGCTGCGCGCCGGAGAATCGGTTTCAGGTGCTTTCAGGCGAATTTCAAAGTCCGGTGGCGACATCTGGATCAATGCTTCCTATAACCCGATACTGAACCCGGAAGGGGAAGTGGTTCGGGTGATCAAGTTCGCCACTGACATGACTGAAGAAGTAGAGCGCAACGCCAATTTTGAGGGAAAGGTTGAGGCCATTAGCCGCGCTCAGGCCGTCATCGAGTTTGACCTGGACGGGCGCGTGCTTACCGCAAATCAAAATTTTGTCGATGCACTGGGATATTCGCTGGATGAAATAGTCGGCAAGCACCACCGCATGTTCTGTCAGAAGCAATACACCGACAGTCTCGAATATAAAGAGTTCTGGGAGAAACTGGTGTCCGGCAAGTTTCATGTCGGCGAATATAAACGCATTACCAAGGCTGGCAAGGAGATTTGGATCAATGCCAGTTATAACCCGATTTTCGATGCCAAGGGCAAGGTCTGTAAGTTCGTAAAGTTTGCCACGGATATCACTGACGAGAAAATGCTTGCCAGCGATAACAAGGGAAAAATCGAGGCGCTAAACCGCAGCAGAGCGGTGATCGAATTCGATCTCGATGGCAATGTGCTGCGCGCGAATGATCTCTTCCTTGATGAGTTTAAGTACCGGCTGAATGAGGTGGTCGGCAAGCATCACAGTATGTTTTGCGACCCCGACTACGTTACATCGCCAATGTACAAGCAGTTCTGGGCCAAGCTTGGCAATGGAGATTTTGACAACGGCCGCTATAAACGCGTGGCGAAGGATGGAACGGAAGTTTGGATTGAGGCGTCCTACAATCCGATCTTTGACTCCGAAGGCAATCTCGTGAAGTTTGTTAAATTTGCCACCAACATCTCCAAGGCGGTTGAAGTTGAAGCGGACGTTCGGCGCCTGGCGCTGGAGTTTACCGAAGCCTCCTCGAACATTGCCGAGCGCTCAGACAATGTGGCGCAGACCGCGCTGCTGCTGGGTGAAAACACTGAAGAGATGAATGCAGCGGTTGAGGAGTTGACTGCCTCTATTGATTCCATTGCATCCAACAGTAAGAGCGCGGATGAACTGGCACATGCCACCCAAAAAGCAGCCGAAGTCGGGTCTACCGCGATCAGCGATTCGATCGAGGCGATGGAGCTGATCAACAAGTCCTCTGAGGACATCGGCGATATCGTCAAGGTAATCAGCGAGATTGCCAGTCAGACTAATCTTCTGGCACTAAATGCTGCGATTGAAGCGGCGCGGGCGGGTGAACATGGACTGGGTTTCTCGGTGGTCGCTGACGAGGTGCGTAAACTCGCTGAGCGTTCATCGCAGGCGACCAAGGAGATTTCCCAGTTGATCAACGCCTCGGTGAAACGGGTTAATCAGGGTAGTCAAACGTCGAAGGAAGCGGTCAAATCGTTCAAGGAGATTGTCTCCGGTGTTCACGACACCACGCGGGCGATCGCTGAGATATCCTGCGCGGCAGAGGAGCAGCTGATTGCGGCTCGTGAAGTGAGTGCGTCGATACAGCACATCTCCGAGGCTTCCGAAAAGTCAGCATCAGCGTCAAAGGGGATCGCGGAGGCGACATCGAGTTTGTCCGCCGGCGCCGAGCAACTCAATGACAGCGCGAAGAAATTCGCCGCCTGAACGCCGCCCGACTGACTTAAACGGAATACGCTCATGTGTACCATTTGTTGTACGGGGCCATTGGGTCCCCACGTGCGCTCGTCAGCGGCTGAGTGCGCTGCCATCGGGGCAATGTTTTCTCAGGATGGCCAGGGTCTGGCGTTTAGCAGTTGGATCAGACGGGTAACCTGGTCCGATGGTTGTGATCCGAGGTGGCAGTCATGATCACCACGGAAAGAACCGACACCGTGGCACAGACGGCGCCCATACCGCTGTCGATCAGAAACCGGGTTATTGACTGTGTCTATCGGCGCTCCGGCATTGCGCTGGGGAGCCTGACCTGCAACTTCGTTGATACACGTCTTAGAAGACGGCTCAGAGCACTCGAGCTTGATGAGCCGTCGGACTACCTGGACTACATCGCCCGACACGATGATGAGCTGGAACAACTCGTCAACGCGTTTACGACTAATGAAACCAGCTTTTTTCGAACCGGATCTCTGTGGCGGTACATCGAGGAATCATTGCTGCCAGAGCTTGCGAAAAACCCGTCGAAAACGCCGCAGTTCTGGTCTGCGGCCTGTTCATCCGGCGAGGAACCCTATTCATTGGCAATGCTGTGCGAACGACAATTTGCCCGGTGTGTGACGAAACCCAGAATTCACGCGACCGACATCAGTACCGAGATACTGGAAAAGGCCGCCAGGGGGCTGTACCGGGGGCGTACGATCAATCGGCTGAAGCTCAGCCGCAGCGACATGCTGAACGAGTTCTTCGCAGTCAGCAAAGGGGATTTCCAGATAGTGCCGGCGATTCGCAAACTGGTGAAGTTTGAGCAGCACAATCTGATGGACGAACCTGCAGAACACAATCGATACGATCTGGTGTTGTTGCGCAACGTTCTGATCTACTTCAGCCAGGCGGATCAAGCACGAATTCTGCGCAACATTACATCGACCATTCGCCCCGGTGGGATGCTGGCGATTGGGGAGTCCGAGTCACTTGCCTTTTGTGATTCGGACCTGGAGTTTGTCAAACCCTTTCTATATCGGAGACCGGACCATGCGTGATTCAAAAGTACTGGTGGCGCGAATGGCGCAGATGCAGGTCGCCCGCAATGGAGAGACGCTAAAGGCAATTATGGGCTCGTGTGTGGGTATTGCGATACTTTGGCCTAAGCGTGGTGTGTACGCACTGAGTCATTGTCTGCTTGGAGAGTCACCCGCCACTTCAAGCGAACTGAGCGCAAAATATGTGAGTGATGCGATACCAATGATGCTGGAGGCATTGGGTGTCGAAGACCGCCGTGATCGCCGCGCCCTTGAGGCGGTAGTCGTGGGTGGCGGTACCATGTTGCAGGATAGTGGCAACCCGGGTGGCGAAGAAATCGGCCCGTCCAATTTGTTGGCGGCAAAGAAACACCTGGAGCTCAACCGAGTCACCATTCGCCACATGCAAAGTGCTGACGGCAATGCATCGCAGTTGTTTGTCGATGGTGGTACGGGTGAGTACGACATTGTGCTGATTCCCAAACTCAAGGTCGACAAGGGCATGGCACGACGCAGCGAGCGATCGCAAGCTCAACGGGCAGGGAGAGCCTGATCGATGAATGCAACTAATTATTCGAACGAGGCTATCTACGGATCTTTTTGTCTCGGTAATCTGGAATTGGCGGTCAGCGCTCACGAGTTACAGGATGTCGTGAATTTTCCTGAAGAGATAGTCGAAGTGCCGTTGGCGCCGGAATATTTTACCGGTATGTTCTCGCTGCGGCAGTCGATCATACCGGTCATCAATATGCGGGCGCTGCTCAATTATCGTGGTCAGTCTGAAGAAGACAATGTCAGTCGTGACTGCGTGGCGATCATTCGGGTTGGCCAAAATCGGCTGGGCCTTCAATTTGACCGGACTTCCGAAGTCTTGCGCATCGATCCGAACCAGGTAAGTCTGTTTGACTACGCCGGCGGCGAGGTGACGTCCAATGGGCCGATTCAAGGGGTCATCTCGCTGGATGAAGGCCAGCGACTGGTCCAGGTGCTCAACCCCCAGTCGCTGATCAATCTGCCGCAAATCCCTCTGTCATCCGATCCGCTGGCAGACGATGCGGCACTGGTTCACCACACCCCGATGTGTCGTCGGCGATGTATTACCTTTCGCTCCGGCGATGATCGTTTTGGTATCGAGATTGGCGCCGTCAGTGAGATTATCCCGATGCAGCAGCTCACCCCGATTGGCACGCTGTTCACGCGACAATGCCTGGGGCAGATCGAGTTGCGTGGTACCCAGTTGCCGGTGCTCGATTTCGCCCAGTTGCTGGGCAGGGAAGCCGCGGTACCCGATGAAGACCTCAGCAGAATCGTGTTGGTCAAGATCGATGGGCAACCGTTGGGATTACTGGTCGACAGTGTCGATGGCATTGTTGAATTTTTTGATGACGACATGCAGTCGCTGCCGGCATTCGGCGGCGCATCGAACGTGATTTTGTCCGGTTGCATTATCGATTCCGTATCGGATATCAGTGTGCTTAACCACGATATGTTGTTTGCAATGCCCGAGGTGGTAGCCCCGGCCACGGCGATTCACGATTCGAACAACTATGCGCGCAATGCCAAAAACAGCGCTGGGAAAAAGGGCGCGATCACAACCTATCTGGTGGTCAATCTGGGCTTTGATTTTGTCTTGCCCGTGGCTGAGGTATCCGAGATTATCGATTGTCCGGAAACCGTGAACGCCATTCCCGGGGCACCGGAATTTATCGATGGCATGTTCAATTTGCGCGAGAAGGTGATCACCGTCGTCAGCATGCGCAATTTGTACGGTGTGGGTGGCAGTCAGTCCGATATGGAACCCAAGCTATTGATCGTCGAGCGCGATGAGTGGTTGATCGGACTGCGAGTTGATGGTGTGAAAGATATTGTAAAAATAAGATCTGACAACGAATACGACACCCCCAGGGCTATGCTGGACGACTGGTCGCAGGCCTGCAACGAGGATATCTCGAAGAATCTGATCGAAAACAACCGCGTGCTGCCATTGCTGCCCCTGTCGCGTATCCTCGAACGCGTCTCGCCGACGACGGAGCTGTTGCGCGGTGATGTGGATGCGGCGGCCTAGGCGTGGCGGGTCGGCTTGTTGGAGGTAGCGGACTTGTTGGAGGTGGCGGAATTGTGAGTCTGTAGTTGCCTCGCTTACGCGTCGGGTTTCCGTGGTGCTGCTTGCCAGCGTTGGGGGTGACCCGACGCGTGATCGGGGAATGTGAGGGGTGCTATTGAGTTCTTATACATACGTAGCTATATGGCGTCCTATTCCAGCACGTATGTGCACGTTTAGCGGTATGCGCTGCATCCGCGGCTCGCAGGTGGTGCGATAGCACATTTATATTTGCCTCGCTTACGCATCGGGTTTCCATGGTGCTGATCGCCGATGTGGGGGTAACCCGACGCGTGAGCGAGGAATGTCTACCTCCCTCGCGCCACGACATCATGGCACTCCCGTGCCGTGCTAAAGCGCTTGCAGCACTACGGCCGAATGTAGGCGTATCCTTGTTCCTGCAGGGTGATTAGTTGTACTACCCCTGACGGTACTTTCTGCGCTTCGTCTAGCAACTGCACATCCTTGCCTGCTTTTTTGCTCATGTTTGCGTGTGTATTGCCACAGGCGGAGAACGTGAGGTTTTCAATTTCCAGCGACAGGGTCGCAATGCGATCGGCGACGGGCGAGGTGTCGGCGCGGAGCATATGCAGCCCGGGGCCATAAGCCACCAGTTCTATCTCTACCGACTCACCTTTGGAGTCGTAATATTTACGCAGATTGGCGATATTATTCAGTGCCATGTTCATTGTGGCAGGGTCGTTTTCATCGACATGGATCGCGACTTTGTGCGCTTTGGGGTCCGCTGCAAACAGCGGTGCCTGAAACATGAAAACAGCAACCAGCATCGCGCTCAGGGTGGTGGTGATCGCTTTCACGTACATTCCTCCAAACAGGGTTGATGGTGCGATTGAAGGTAACGGACTGTTTCGTGGCTTGCAAGCCACGGTGCGGCGTGAAAGGCGAGTAATGTGTGTCGGTGCGACCGTAGCAGGGCCGGCAGAGGGCCGGCCCTTCGCTTGTGACAGGACTGTGTTCAGTCCTGGGTGTTGCCCACGTTAATCAGTGCGATTGACAGATCAGTCGCAGTCGAGCCGAAGGCTGATTGTTGCCGTTGTTCGATCCGGCGTTGTACAACACGGCTTTCCAGCGACTGGTCGACAGCGGGAACAGCGAGATATGCCGCACGTCGAATCGACCGTTGCCATTGAGTTGGATGCCAGCGCTTATGGCAGTGTCACCCGCGCTGCATTCCTCCTCAATTCTCATCACCCGAAGGTTTGAGTTCGGACCGCCGGGCTTTTTTGCGAAAGTGTGCCTGGTCGGGCTGTTCCGGTAGTAACTGCCTGCGGTGCTGCCCTGACAATCCAGCGCGTCGAAGATGCTGTCGCCGTTGATATCCTCGGCGGGCTCCGCGACACCGTTGCCATTGCTGTCCCAGCACGCAAGTCCCGGAACACCGGCGATACCCGGAGCGCCTGCGATACCTGCCGGGCCCTGATCGCCTGCGGCACCAGCCGGCCCGACGGGGCCCGCTGATCCAGTGACGCCTTGCGCGCCGACCGGGCCAGCGGGGCCCTGTGCGCCATCAGCGCCATCAGCACCCGCCAGGCCAGTTGCACCAGCCGGGCCCGTTGCGCCGTCGGCGCCCGCCGGACCCTCGGGCCCAGTTGCGCCGAGACAATCGAGCGCGTCGTGGTTACCGTCACCATTGATATCTTCCACTGGATCGGCGATGCCATTGCTGTCGCTGTCCCAACAGGCTAGACCGTCTGTGCCATTGACGCCGGCAGTTCCTGCAGGTCCTACAACACCCTGCAGTCCGGTCGGTCCGGTTGGGCCGGTTGGGCCGGTTTCGCCTTGCGCGCCCTGTGGACCTGTTGGTCCCACGGGGCCCGTCAGGCCGGTTTCGCCTTGTGCGCCCTGCGGTCCGGTCGGGCCCTGAGGGCCGATTGCCCCTTGTGGTCCTGTGGCTCCCTCGTCACCATCGGTGCCGGCAGGTCCGGCAGGTCCGGCAGGTCCGGCAGGTCCGGCAGGTCCGGCAGGTC
>CAZYDV010000114.1:0-17051 GCA_964646405.1 uncultured Granulosicoccaceae bacterium
TGCCAGGGCTGTCGAGCCTGGCCGACAGGCAGCGCAGCAAGGGTTTTCGATCGAGGGTGAACTGGACCTTGTCGACGATCAGCGGCAGTAAGTTGAGATCGTCAGGCATAGGGAGTCCTGCTGCCAGTCTGGCGCAGCAGCAGTACGGCGCTATTGACCAGAAGGGCCAGGGTCATCAGCACGATGCCCAGCGCCAGCGCCAGTGCAAGGTCGCCCTTTGAGGTCTCCAGGGCGATGGCTGTCGTCATGACGCGTGTCAGATGTGCGATGTTGCCGCCGACAATCATCACTGCGCCAACCTCGGCAATTGCCCGGCCAAAGCCTGCGAGTGCAACGGTCAGCAAACCGTAGCGTGTTTCGTACAGCACGGTCAGCATGGCGTTCAGAGGTGAGACGCACAGCGACTGCAATTGCAGATGCAATGTCCGGTGAGTCTCGCTCATCACCTCGCGAGCCAGTGCCGCGACGATAGGCGTGATGAGCACTATCTGGGCGATGATCATCGCCCGCGGCGTGTAAAGCCACTGCAGCCAGCCCAGCGGACCGGCGCTCGACAGCATCAGGTAGACGAGCAGGCCGATGACAACCGGTGGCATGCCCATCAGCGTGTTGACGAGCAGCGTCAACAGCCATTTTCCTGGAAACTGTCGGGTCGCGAGCACCGCGCCAAGCGGCATGCCAAGCACGCAGGCAAGGGCTGCAGCAGTCAGGCTGACTTTAAGGGAAAGCAGTACGATTTCGAGCAGCAGCGGATCCATCGGGAAGACCATCCCGATTGCCAGCTCAAACGCCTGCCACAAATCCAGCAATGCAGAATTTCCGTAAAAATCGATCAGTTGGGAAATTTTGCATAATTATGCAGCGTAGCGCAAATGGTGTGGCCACGAAATGGCGCGGAAACCCCCGTGGCTCAGGTCGGGCCGCGAATCAGGTTGAGAAATTCGTTGCGGGTGTTGATGTCGGTCTTGAATCGCCCGAGCATGACGGACGTGGTCATCGTGGAGTTTTGCTTCTGCACGCCGCGCATCATCATGCACAGATGCTTGGATTCCACCACTACGCCGACACCCTGTCCGCCAGTGACCGTCTCCATCGCATCTGCAATCTGTTTGGTGAGGTTTTCCTGAATCTGCAGCCGGCGGGCATACATGTCGACGATGCGCGCCACCTTCGACAACCCGATCACCTTGCCACGCGGCAGGTAGGCGACATGGCATTTGCCAATAAACGGCAGCAGATGGTGCTCGCACATGGAATACAACTCGATGTCGCGCACGATCACCATCTCGTCGCTGTCGGACTCGAAGACAGCATTGTTAAGGATCTGCTCGAGCGTCTGGTCATAACCCTGCGTCAGGTACGCCATCGCTCGCGCGGCGCGCTCTGGTGTTTTCAAAAGTCCTTCGCGATCCGGATCCTCGCCGATCTGCTCGATGATTTTCTTGTACTCGTTGTGCAATGTGTGCTTCCGTCGCCAGAGGGAGAGCGCTGATCGGCAACATCTGCCGCCAGCAACCTGCGGCATTGTGCGCCAAGCCATGAATAGATTCAATTTGTCGGCGTCGTGGCGGGATCAGAGGGGATTAGCGCGAAAAAAGGTGTGTCTTGTGCAATAACTTTAGGCTCCAACCCACGAATTGTGACATCGCGAAATGGTCCTGTTTATCTGGTTACTTATTCTGCTGGTCTCGGTCTACATCCTCGCCAGTTTTCGACACAGTCTGGCATCAATCACGGCAGTCTTCACCGGTGCTCTGGTCTGTTTCACGCTGACTGGGACGACAGGTCCGGTCGTCGGCGCGGTCATCTGGATCGCTTTTGCCGTCCTTGCCGTTGGCCTCAATCTGCCCGTCATCCGGCAGCGAGTGCTGAGCGGCCCCCTGCTGCGATACGTGCGCGCAGTGCTCCCGCCGATGTCGCAGACCGAGCGCGACGCGATCGAGGCAGGCACCGTGTGGTGGGAGTCTGAGCTCTTTCGTGGCGCGCCGACCTGGTCGAAGCTGATGCAGACGCCGGCACCCAGTCTGTCTGCCGAAGAGCAGGCGTTTCTGGACGGACCGGTCAACGAGCTGTGCGCCATGCTGGACGATTGGGAGATCACCTACGAGCGCAACGATCTGCCGCCGGCCGTCTGGGATTTCATGAAAAAGCATCGCTTTTTTGGCATGGAGATACCCAAGCAATACGGCGGGCTGGAGTTCTCCGCCTACGGTCACTCGGCGGTTATTACGCGGGTCTCTGCCCGCAGCGTGACCGCCGGTTCGACCGTGATGGTGCCCAATTCACTGGGCCCGGGCCAACTGTTGCTGCACTACGGCACGGACGCGCAGCGCGACTATTACCTGCCCAGACTGGCCGCGGGTGAAGAGCTACCCTGTTTTGCGCTGACCGGCCCCAGCGCCGGATCGGATGCGGCGGCGATACCCGATTTCGGTATTGTCTGCCGAGGGCAACACCAGGGCCGTGAGGTGCTGGGGATGCGCGTTAACTGGGACAAGCGGTATATCACCCTCGGGCCTGTCGCGACCTTGCTCGGGCTGGCGTTCAAAGCCTATGACCCGGATCATTTGCTCGGTGACCAGGAAGAACTGGGCATCACCTGCGCGCTGATTCCCACCGACACCCCCGGGGTCGAGATCGGTCGGCGCCACTTCCCGTTAAATCAGGCCTTCATGAACGGTCCCAACCGGGGTGTCAATGTGTTTGTGCCGATGGACTGGGTGATTGGCGGCCAGGAGCAGGTGGGCAAGGGCTGGCGCATGCTGATGGAGTGTCTGTCGACCGGACGCGCAATCTCGCTGCCCAGTTCCGGAGTCGCCGCCGGCATGATGGCCACACGGACAACCGGGGCCTACGCCCGTGTGCGTAAGCAGTTCAACCTGCCAATCGGTCGCTTCGAGGGGGTCGAGGAGGCGATGGCGCGGATTGCCGGTCTGACCTACTTGATGGATGCTGGCCGTATGATGACTTGCGCGGCGCTGGATCAAGGCGAGAAGCCTTCGGTAGTCAGTGGCATTTTGAAATATTTCAACACCGAGTACATGCGAAGAATTGTCAACGACGCAATGGATATTCACGGTGGCAAAGGCATCTGCATGGGCCCATCGAACTATCTTGCCCGGGCCTATCAGGGCGTGCCGGTCGGGATTACTGTCGAGGGCGCCAATATTCTTACACGCAGCATGATCGTATTTGGTCAGGGCGCGATGCGTTGTCATCCGCATCTGGTGGATGAGATCGAGGCGGCCTCGATGGAGGATCCGCAACAGGCGCTCAGCGCCTTTGATCGCGCGCTCACCGGACACATCAGCTACGCCGTCAGCAGCGGCGCGCGAGCGTTGTTTCACGGCCTGACGCGTGGCGCTTTCGCTGACAGTCCGGTAACCGACGAGACGGCGCGTTACTATCGCCGACTGGCGAGAATGAGCGCAGGCTACTCTTTCCTGGCAGATTTTGCCTTGTTGTTTATGGGGGGCGCGCTCAAGCGTAAGGAAAAACTTTCCGGTCGGTTTGCCGATGGCCTGATCTACATGTACATGTGCACAGCGGCACTGAAGCGTTACCGCGACGAGGGGCGTCAGCAGGCGGATTTGCCGCTGGTTGAGTGGAGTGCCAAATACTGCCTTTACCAGACTCAGGTGGCACTGGATCAGATCCTGCGGAATTTTCCCAACAAATGGGTTGGGTTGGCATTGCGGGCAGTGGTGTTTCCGCTCGGACGTCGCTACCGCACGCCGAACGACCGATTGCTGCACACAATAGCCCGCCAGATGATCGAGCCTGGTGAGGCGCGCGATCGCCTGACTCGCGAACTCTACGTCAGCACAGACCCCGCTGATATCAGCAATCAGCTGGAACGGGCGATGCTGGCAGTTGTCGAGTCAGACAAGATCGAGAAACGCCTGCGGGACCTGGATTTGCGCTGTCCGTATGACATGTCACGCGATAGCTGGATAACCGGGCTCGCGACCGATGGCCTGATCAGTCAGGGGGATGCGAGAATACTCCGTGACAGTGACGAGTTGACTCGAAAGGTGATTATGGTGGACGATTTTCCCCGCGACTTTCTGCAGGGGCAGGTGCCGGAACAGCAGCCGCCGCTGGCAGCGGCCAGTTAAGCGACCGCTTGCGCCGGCTGGTTGGCGTGCGCCAGGGCCGTGCCGATTTTGCAGAAAAGCCCTGGAAAGATTGAATAGTGGGATTACGTTGCCATATTTTGCATAGAATCGTTCGCGCTGGTAGCGCATGATCAGGTTGTCTATCAATAGCCTATTGGCGTTATCTAGTGCACAAGACTCTCATGGGTGAGAAAGGCGCTATTCAGGTGTTAATCATGGTGTCGAAAGTAATATCGTAGGGTTATGTCAGAGAAAGAGTACTCCGAAGATGCCGGCACGGCGGTAGAGCTTGCCAAACCGGCGCTAAAAAAGCCGCCCTTGTACAAGGTCGTGTTGCTGAATGACGATTACACACCGATGGAATTCGTGGTGACTGTGCTCGAAAGTTTTTTCGGATTGAACCGGGAAAAGGCAACACAGGTTATGCTGCATGTACACAGGCGCGGTAAGGGGGTTTGCGGAGTCTATACACGTGAGGTTGCGGAGACAAAAGTGGTACACGTGAATCAATTCTCGCGGGACAACCAGCATCCTCTGATGTGTGATATGGAGGAGGCCTAGCAGTACCTTTTACGATAATGAACAATAAATAAACTTAGAAAGAGAGAATCGTGAGATGTTGAGCAAAGAACTCGAGTTCACGTTAAACAATGCTTTCAAGGAAGCTCGCGAGAAGCGTTATGAATTCATGACGGTCGAGCACCTCCTTCTGGCGTTGCTCGACAACCCGACCGCTGCCCAGGTTCTACGCTCTTGTGGGGGAGAGCTGGAATCTTTGCGTGCCGAGCTGATCGAGTTCATTGACGAAAACACACCGCTGCTCGAAGATGCGGACAATCGTGAAACTCAGCCCACGCTGGGTTTTCAGCGCGTGCTGCAGCGCGCGGTCTTCCATGTGCAGTCTTCAGGCAAGAAAGAAGTCACCGGCGCCAATGTGTTGGTGGCGATTTTTGGCGAGCAGGATTCCCACACCGTGTATCTGCTGAACAAGCAGAACATTACGCGGCTGGACGTCGTCAACTATATCTCGCACGGGATCTCCAAGGTGTCGGATGACGAGAAGGGCGAGCTGGAGGATCTGTCCAGCGAGAACACCGGTGAGGAGGGCGAATCCGAAGCCTCACCACTGGACAAATACGCCACCAATCTGAACGTCAAAGCCAAGAACGGCAAGATCGACCCGTTGATCGGCCGCGAGAAGGAAGTCGAGCGCTCGGCGCAGATTCTGTGTCGACGGCGCAAAAACAATCCGCTTCTGGTCGGTGAGGCCGGCGTGGGTAAAACCGCCATCGCCGAGGGCCTGGCGAAGAAAATCGTCGACGGTGATCTGCCCGAGGTGCTGCTCAGCAGCACGATCTATTCGCTCGATCTGGGCGCGCTGGTCGCTGGCACCAAATATCGCGGTGACTTCGAAAAACGCCTGAAGGCGATTCTTGCGCAACTGCAAAAGGAAGAGGGTGCGATTCTCTTCATCGATGAAATCCACACCATAATCGGTGCAGGCGCGGCTTCTGGCGGTGTGATGGACGCCTCGAACCTGATCAAGCCGATGCTCGCATCCGGCGAACTCAAATGCATTGGCTCCACCACCTATCAGGAGTATCGCGGCATTTTCGAGAAAGATCGGGCGCTGTCTCGCCGGTTCCAGAAGGTCGATGTCACGGAGCCGTCAGTGTCCGAGACGCTGGAGATCCTCAAGGGGCTGAAGGTCAACTTTGAAGAGTTTCACGACGTCAAATACTCCAACGGTGCGCTCAAGGCAGCGGTTGAATTGTCTGATCGCTACGTCAACGACCGCTTCCTGCCGGACAAGGCCATCGACATCATCGATGAGGCCGGTGCCAGCCGACGGCTGCAAACCAAGCCGTCGAAAAAGCCCATCGGCGTCAAAGATATCGAAACCATCAT
This sequence comes from uncultured Granulosicoccaceae bacterium, assembly GCA_964646405.1. Lineage (GTDB taxonomy): Bacteria > Pseudomonadota > Gammaproteobacteria > Granulosicoccales > Granulosicoccaceae > CAKZSB01. Next base: position 6,027 of record CAZYDV010000114.1, read on the forward strand.
CGCCAAGATTGCTCGTATCCCGGAGAAGAGCGTGTCTTCAACCGATATGGAAAAGCTGCGCAACCTCAGTCGCGATTTGAAAATGCTGGTATTTGGGCAGGATCCGGCCATCGAGCAACTCGCGTCAGCGATCAAGATGGCGCGATCCGGTCTCGGTCCGGAAGATCGCCCGATTGGAAGCTTCATGTTTGCCGGACCCACAGGTGTCGGCAAGACCGAGGTCACCAAGCAGTTGGCCAAAGTCATGGGGATCGAATTTCTGCGCTTCGATATGTCCGAATACATGGAGCGTCATACGGTCTCTCGTTTGATCGGCGCGCCTCCGGGCTATGTGGGTTATGACCAGGGCGGTCTGCTGACCGATGCCGTGATCCAGAACCCTCACTGTGTGCTGCTGCTGGACGAAATTGAAAAGGCTCACCCGGACGTCTTCAACCTGCTGTTGCAAGTCATGGATCATGGCACGCTGACGGACAACAATGGCCGCAAGGCCGATTTCCGCAACGTGATTCTGGTCATGACCACCAACGCCGGTGCCGAGTCGATCACGCGAGCCAGCGTCGGCTTCACCATGCAGAATCACGAGACTGACGGCATGGAGGCGATCAACAAGTTCTTCACGCCCGAATTCCGCAATCGTATTGACAGCATCATTCAGTTCTCCTCTCTCGATAGCCGAACGATCCTTAGTGTGGTCGACAAGTTTCTGTTTGAACTCGAAGCACAGCTCAATGAGAAGAACGTCACCATCGACATCGCCGACTCGGCCAAGGGCTGGCTGGCGGAAAACGGTTTCGATGCGAAAATGGGTGCGCGACCGATGGCGCGAATCATTCGCGAAAACATCAAGAAGCCGCTGGCAGACGAAATTCTGTTCGGCAGTCTCTCAAAAGGCGGCAAGGTGCGCGTAGAGCTCGACGAATTCGGCGAGCTGTCGTTCAACATCGAAGATTCAGAGGCGATGGCGTAGCGTCGCACTGCTAACGGCCCCGGTAGCTATCAGGTTATCGGGGCATACTGGCGAGGGTGGGTAGTATTGCTGGCCCGGCGGTGGGGAACCCCACCTGAAATACGGCGTGCGGATTAGCGGCTGCGGTAGGTGATGCGACCCTTGGTCAGATCGTAGGGGGTCATTTCCACGGTGACCTTGTCACCGGTGAGTATCCTGATGTAATGCTTGCGCATCTTGCCCGAGATGTGCGCGGTCACGACGTGGCCATTTTCAAGTTCCACCCGGAACATCGTGTTGGGCAGGGTGTCCACTACGGTGCCATCCATCTCGATTGCTTCTTCTTTCGCCATTAAATCTCTCAGTTGCTGATATGGGATGCGTGCTTTGCGCTCGCTGGCGCAGACGCCTGGCTGCACACGGCAGGTTGTTGATTGCCGGTGAGTGCGCACTGGGTGACGCCGCGACCGGAAAACACAATATGTGTGCCAGCGGCCAAATTAAACGGCGGTCGGGTTATTCGTCACAGTTTATTGCAATCACCTGTCGAATGCACCCTGAAACGCTCTGTTAGCGTGGGTAATTGCCCGGGGGCGAGTACTGTTGCCGGAAATTCGGGTTATTTTATGGGGCGACGACAGCAGATGCCCTACAATGCTCCGATCTTTCACCCACGATGACTACTTTCCCTCGACTCATGTACTTTGCCGGCCAGCCTCGACCCAGGACATCAGCGCGCTTTTGCGATCTGATGGAGCTGTACGAGCAGAACTACATGCTATTGCGCTTGCTGGTGCCAAGTCTTCGCACCGGGGCTGCCGGCGCTGCAGTATCGAGTGTTCCAGGATGTCTGGACCTCTACGTCGAGTTGACAGAAAAGAGTCGCTACACGTCAACCCTGCGTTTGACGCATCGGTTCGTCGATGGCAACCGGGCGTCCCTGGAACCCGACCTATACGTCCGCATCTATCATGACGCCCGCACGGCAGAGGTGGTTAGCGGTGTCCTGAACGGTATGCGCTACGGCGAGCGGCGTGGCCGTAGTCTGCAGCGCTCGCGCGAGCCGAACCGATTCCTCTTCAAGTGGTTGCGATTTCTACTGCATCGCGGGCACAAGATCGAATCGCTGGCCGAATCGGTCGCCCATTGAGGCCAGTGGTTGGGAGCCTGCCGGCGGCCAGGCTAGCGGCAGGTCTCGTCGTAGAGATCGGTCTGTTCGTGCAATGAGAGTATCGCCTGATCCATCTCCGCGTTAGACGTGGCGCGAGCGAAACTATTCTCCAGCGTGGCAATCAGGCGCCTCAGTTGCAGACACTGGCTCAGTGAACCCGGTTTGGCCGTCGCTGCAGCGGATGCCGGTTCGGTCTCGGCAACGCTTGATCTACTGGTGCGAACGGGCTCTGGCTGGCCTCCTGAAGCAGGTGCATCCGCGTAGAGGACAGGTTTCCATTTGGGTTTGGGGGCCGCTGGCGGCGTTGCCTTGTTGGCGGTCTGTGCTTGCGATGGCGGTTCTTTGTAACGCGAGATGGGTTCCAGATCGGGACCGACAATCGTATACACGGTGCCCGGAGGGGGCGGGTCCGGTGAGTAGGTCGGTGTGCCATCCGGGGCTTTCCACGAGTACAAATTACCTGCGTTGGCAGCCAGGCTCATGCTGAGCGCGGCGGCACAGCCGATAAGGGTGCGAAGCTTTCCAGTCGAGTGATTCATAATGATCGGCCAGTGTGATCAGATTGGCGCTGGGATGCATTGACTGTGCCGAATGTCTCGGCACAGCGGGTTTTTGGACTCAACAAAAATGAATAGCTATCTACTGGTGGCGGCGGGTGGCGCGCTGGGCGCCGTGGGGCGTTACCTGGTGGTAACCCTGTCGATGTCATTGGGTGGTGGATTTCCGCTCGGTACTTTGATCGTCAATGTGCTTGGTTCCTTCGCCATCGGCGTCTTTAGTGCCTGGGTCATCGCAAGTGGCGGTGAATATACGTCGGCGCGCGCATTGTTTCAGACTGGATTTCTGGGGGCTTTCACGACTTTCTCGGCCTTTTCACTGGACACGCTCAATCTGCTCACGAGCGGGCAAACGCTGGCCGCCGCTGGCAATGTGATGTTGAATCTGTGTCTCTGCCTGTCCGCAGTCGCTGCAGGCTTTGCTCTGGGGGGCGCGCTTCGCTCTGCGCTGGCATAAAAGTTCCGCGGCAGTTGTACGTTCCGTTGTTATAATTAAGGGTCCTGTTACCACGCCGTTTTCAAGGCCACCATGCTTGACGCAAAACTTTTTCGCACTGATCCGGAAGCAGTCGCAAAGCAGCTGACGCGGCATGGATACACACTGGACGTCGATTCCATCAAGGCGCTGGAATTGCGGCGCCGCGAATTGCAGTCACGCACCCAGGAACTCCAAAGCGAGCGCAATTCAAGATCCAAAGAGATCGGCGCTGCCAAGGCACGTGGTGAGGACATAGAGCCCCTGTTGGCTGCCGTCAACGACATGGGTGACGAGCTCAAACGCTGTGAGCAGGACCTGGCCGGTCTGCAGGACAAACTGCAGGGCATCAGCCTCGCCGTGCCGAATCTGCTGCATGAATCGGTGCCGGACGGCCTCAGTGAAGACGACAATCAACAGATCAGGGCCTGGGGTACGGTGTCCGAGTTCGACTTCGAACCTCGTGATCACGTAGATTTGACCAGCACGGGTGGCATAGACTTTGAGGCGGGCTCGCGGTTGGTGGGCTCACGCTTTGCGGTGATCCAGAACGACGTGGCGCGGCTGCACAGGGCGCTGGCGCAATTCATGTTGAACACGCACACCGGCGATCACGGCTACACTGAAATCAATGTGCCGGTGATCGTCAACAGCGATTCGCTGACCGGTACTTCGCAACTGCCCAAATTTGCCGAAGACCTGTTCGCGCTGCAGGGTGACAATGGCTATTACCTGATTCCGACCGCGGAAGTCCCGCTGACTAACCTGGTGCGCGACAAGATCCTGGACGCGGCAGAACTTCCGATTCGCATGACGGCCCACAGCGCCTGTTTTAGATCTGAAGCCGGGTCCTATGGCAAAGATACGCGCGGCATGATTCGTCAGCACCAGTTTGAAAAAGTCGAGCTGGTGCAGATCGTCCATCCGGAACAGTCGTGGGCGGCGCTTGATGAGCTGACCGGGCATGCTGAAACTATTCTGCAAAAACTCGAACTGCCGTATCGGGTAATGGTTTTGTGTGGGGGCGACACCGGATTTGCCGCTGCCAAAACGCACGACATTGAGGTTTGGTTGCCGGGCCAGAATGCCTATCGAGAGATCTCATCGTGCAGCAATTGCACCGACTTTCAGGCGCGTCGGATGATGGCGCGCTTTCGCAGTGAACAGTCCGGCAAGCCGGAGCTCGTGCACACGCTTAATGGCTCGGGGCTGGCCGTCGGCAGAACGCTGATTGCCGTGCTCGAGAACTATCAGAACCAGGATGGCAGCGTTTCTGTGCCCTCGGTGTTGCAGGAATTTATGGGCACCGATACGATTCTTGCGACCCGCTAGCGCGCGCTGAGCTGGTCGACGATGGCGCACAGTTCGCGATAGCCTTCCATCAATCGTGGTGATGGACGCCCCAGGTACGCCTCAGCCACGCAATAGAGCTGTTTCTGCTGTATCGCCCTGCACGATTGCAGGGTCTCTCGCTCGTAGAGCACCTGCGGGCGATATTTCTCCGGTTTGACGCCGCACCACGAGATCACCCACGCGTCTGTCTGCGCCAGCAGCGGGTCGTCGTCTGCGATCGGCTGGCTGCGTGCGTGCACGTCGGCCATCGCATCTCGTCCGCCCGCAAGATTGATCAGATCGTGTATCCAGCTGTCGCGCGCGGCCGCGATAATCGGTTTGGGCCACCATTGCACCATGAGAGACGGCCCCGACATCTGATCGCTGCGGTCGACCAGGGAGCTGCGCATCTGATCGATCAGAGCTTCGCCTCTTGCCCTTACATCGAGCAGCTCGGCAATATCAGCGATATCGCGATACACGTCGTTCAGACCCAGTGTGCGCGGTGCGAATACATTCAGCCCTTCGGCCTCCAAACTATCGATCACCTTGTCGTGGCCCGGGACGGTGTCGGATGCGAGAACGAGATCGGGGTTGAGGCTGCTGACTCGCTTTGCATCGATCGACAGATCCGGACCCATTCTGGGTAAATTTGCCACCAGCTCAGGCGGGAAGTCGGAGTAGTCATCGGTGGCGACGATCATGTCACTGCAGCCAAGTGCGTGAACGATTTCGGTGTTGCTGCAGGTTGTGGTGATCAAACGCATGTCGGTGCCAGGTGCAGTAGCTCGGGTGACGCTATCACGATTTTCCAGTCGCCGGTTAAGATCGGGGGCATTTGTCTTTACGTGCAGGCAACCTTCGTTTTTTGTTGTGTTACAGTTCGCGGCAGGCGGGGACGAGGCCACTGCTAAATGCAACTACCTGAATATTTCGACAAGCTGGAAACCCGCGATGAGATGACGCGCAGGCTCGCGGTGCAAATGGAATTGCCAAAGCAGATCGCCTTTGCGCGAGATAATGCGCCGGCGTATGGCGAAATGCTGGCCGATGTCGACCCATCCGAGATTACCTCGGTCGAGGCATTGGCGATGCTGCCGGTCACTCGCAAGGCCGAACTGATGCAGCGCCAGGCGAGTGACAAACCGTTTGGCGGGTTGGCGACAGCAAAGCCCGGACAGATGCGCCGCGTGTATTCTTCACCCGGGCCAATCTACGAACCCGAAGGACATGTTCCGGACTACTGGCGCATGGGTCGAGCCTTGTTTGCCGCTGGTGTGCGTGCGGGTGATCTCGTTCACAACACATTTTCCTATCACTTCACGCCGGCTGGCTTCATGTTCGAGTCTGGTGCAGCGGTGATTGGTTGCGGTGTCTTTGCCGCCGGTGTCGGACAGACCGAATTACAGGTCACTACCATCGCCGATCTGCAGCCGACGGTCTACGCCGGCACACCGTCTTTTCTGAAGATCATTCTCGACAAAGCTCAGGAGATGGGCGCCGATGTCAGCAGCATCAAACGAGGCGCCGTGGGCGGTGAGGCTCTGCCACCCTCATTGCGCAATGATCTGCGCGATGCCGGTATTGACGTGCGACAGAGCTATGGTACTGCCGATGTTGCACTGATCGCCTACGAGAGCGATGCCATGGAAGGGCTGATCGTCGATGAGAATGTCATCGTCGAAATTGTTCGCCCCGGTACCGGCGACCCGGTTGCCGAAGGCGAGGTCGGTGAGGTGCTGGTGACGAGCTTCTCGCAGTCCTACCCACTGGTGCGTTTTGCCACGGGTGATATGTCGGCGGTGATGCCAGGTCAAAGCCCTTGTGGTCGTACCAACATGCGTATCGCCGGTTGGATGGGGCGGGCTGATCAAACGACCAAGATTCGCGGTATGTTTGTGCGCCCGGAACAGATCGCCGACATCTTGCAGCGTCACCCTGAATTGACCAAAGCGCGATTGGTGGTCGATCGGGAGGGCGTCAACGACACCATGACACTGCACTGCGAACACCACAACGCCGACAACTCGGTAGCCGAGGCTGTGGCGGTCAGCATACGCGATGTCTGCAAGCTGCGTGGTGAGGTGGTGCTGGTTGCCCCCGGTACGCTTGCCAACGATGGCAAGGTCATCGACGACGTGCGCAGCTACGAATAACCCCTGGCGATCAAACGGAACCACAGTGACAGACCCCTACGATTATCCGCTGCCCGATCTTGCGGATCTGCCGCAGGATATCCGCGAGCAAATTGAAGCGGTCCAGGAGAAAGCGGGCTTTGTACCCAATGTATTCATTTGCCTGGCTCGCCGGCCCGACGAGTTTCGAGCGTTTTTTGCCTACCACGATGCGCTGATGCTGCGAACCGAAGGGACGCTGACTAAGGCGGATCGGGAAATGATTGTCGTTGCGACCAGTGCCGCTAACGAATGTCAGTACTGCGTGATTGCGCACGGCGCACTGTTGCGCATTTACTCAAAAAATCCATTGATTGCCGACCAGGTTGCCACCAACTATCGCAAGGCAGATATCTCCAGTCGCGAAAGGGCCATGCTCGACTACGCGATGAAAATAGCGCTCGATTCGCGTTCGCTGTCGAAGGCTGATGCAAAGCCGCTGATCGATGAAGGCTTCACTGAGGAAGACGTTTGGGATATCGCCAGTATTGCGGCATTCTTTGGCATGTCTAATCGCATTGCCAATGCGACCGGCATGCGTCCCAACAGCGAATTTTACGCAATGGCGCGCTAGTGTACTGTAACGTGCAAACGATAAGAATGAGTCGGTTGGTCCGCTATTGCCCCACTGGTTACTCGCCTGGATGAGTTGAGACAAAACATGACTGAGCCCCTCTGGACGCCAACCGACGATCGCGTTCAGTCCAGCAATATGGCCCGTTTTCAGCAGCAGATGGGCGCCCGTTTGAACCGCTCGTTTCCTGATTACCTGTCACTGCACCGCTGGTCGATCGAGGATATCGACGGTTTCTGGTCAGGTATATGGGACTTCTGCGGCGTCGTCAGCAGCGAGCGCGGTGCGCGCGTGGTCGTTGATGTCGAAAAAATGCCCGGCGCGCGCTGGTTTCCGGATGCGCGCCTGAACTTCGCGGAAAACCTGCTGCAGCGAAGCGGCACGGGTGAGGCGATGATCTTTCGATCCGAAGATACCGCCAGCCGCAGCATGACGCGCGATCAATTGCGGGCGCAGGTAGCAGCCGTTGCAAAGGCGTTGCGCGACAGAGGGGTTATGTCCGGCGATCGCGTCGTCGGGTTTGTGCCGAATATGCCGGAGGCCATCGTCGCGATGCTCGCAGCCGTCAGCATTGGTGCGGTGTGGTCTTCCTGTTCGCCAGACTTTGGCGTGCAGGGGGTGATTGATCGTTTCGGCCAAATTGAGCCGCGAGTGGTTTTCACAGCAACCGGCTATCGCTACAACGGCAAATTTCACGATTCGATTGCCAAGGTCGACGAATTTTTGCGCTCGTTGCCGACAGTCGAGCACTGTGTCGTGATCAATTTTGAGGATCCGGAAAGTGATGTGGATGTGCCGCTGGCGCAGGCCATCAGTTACGCGACACTATTGCAGCAAAACGCGGGGGCGGCATTGCAGTTCGAGCAACTGCCATTCGATCACCCGCTATACATTATGTACTCATCCGGTACGACCGGTGTGCCCAAGTGCATTGTGCACAGTGCTGGTGGCGCCCTGTTGCAGCACCTGAAAGAGCATCAGTTGCACTGCGATGTAAAACCCGACGATAAACTGTTTTATTTTACGACCTGCGGCTGGATGATGTGGAACTGGCTGGTCAGCGGCCTTGCCTCCGGCGCGACGCTAATCCTGTACGATGGCTCGCCGTTTTATCCGGATGCCAATGTGTTGTTTGACTTTGCAGAGCAACAGAGAATTGACATCTTCGGCACGTCGGCCAAATACATCGACGCGATTGCCAAAGCCGGTATCGAGCCGCAAGCGACGCATGATCTAAGTGCTGTCCGCACGATCCTGTCTACCGGATCGCCACTGGCGCCCGAGAGTTTTGACTACACCTATGCCAGTGTCAAAAGCGACGTGTGTCTGTCATCGGTTTCGGGGGGCACCGATCTGCTGGCCTGCTTTGCCGGTGGCACGCCGACGTTGCCGGTTTATCGCGGAGAGTTGCAATGCCTGATGCTCGGCATGGCGACCGATGTATTTGACGAGGATGGCAAATCCGTGCTCGATGAGAAGGGCGAACTGGTCTGTACCCGGAGCTTTCCGAGTATGCCGATCGGATTCTGGAACGACGACGATGGCCGCAAATACCACGAAGCCTACTTTGATCGATTCGACAACATCTGGTGCCATGGTGATTTTGTCGAGAAAAATCAGCGCGGCGGAATGCTGATTTACGGCCGTTCTGATGCCGTGCTCAATCCCGGTGGTGTGCGCATAGGCACCGCCGAGATCTATCGTCAGGTGGAACAACTCGACGAAGTACTGGAATCGATGGTGATTGGCCAGCGTTGGGAACAGGATACCCGCGTGGTGCTGTTTGTTAAGTTGCGCGATTCAGTGCAGCTTGATGAGACATTGATCGCGAAGATTCAACAGCATATCCGCACCAACACCACTCCGCGTCACGTGCCGGCCAGGGTCGTCAGTGTGGCGGATATTCCAAGAACCAAGAGTGGCAAGATTGTCGAGCTCGCGGTTCGCAACATCGTCCATGGGGAGCCTGTGAAGAATCGCGAAGCGCTGGCAAATCCAGAGGCGCTGGAGCACTTTGCCAACCGGATAGAGCTGCAGAGCTAGGTTCTGTCAGTGCAACGCTAACTGCAGGCGGTATTGGCCGCCTGTATCAACTGTCTGGCTGCCAGCCTTTCAGTTGTTCCCACAGCTTTGCCGCTTCAATTTTGCCGAGCATTTTTTCAATGTGCTTGTGAGAGATGTACGACACGTCGTGCATGTCGCGCGGTCGGGTTTTTTCAGCGATCTTGCCGACCTGGAAATCGGTCAGCGCGGATTCCAGTGGCATCTCCAGCCAGGCGTCGCGCCAGCCGACACGATCGTAGTAGGAGATCGCGTTTTCCAGCTTAACGACGGCAATGCCTTGCAGCGCGGGTGTCAGGGTTTCGAAGAACTTGCCGCTGAGCACGTCTTGCTCGATCGAGACGCCCTCTGCGAGCGCCGGCTTGACGCGAGTAATCGCCTCGAACATATCGCGCTTTAGTCGGTGTTCGAGCATCGTGTGCTCATTGCCGGCGATGCGCGTAGCAGTTTGCGAAATGGGGTCCGCGGCAGTCATCTGATGAATTCCGGTTAAAAGAAATAGCTTAAGTCTAACCTGATAAAACTCTCATCGCGAAATGCGGCCAGTACGGGATCATCTTCCGTGTTGGCGAAAATTCGGGTCTCGACACCGAGGCGAAAGGATTCGAACAGCCGGGTGCTGGCTTCCAGCGATACGGATGTCGCACCGCCGTCGAGATCCTGGATGATACCGAGCAGCGCGTCAGTGGATTGCTCGTCGTTCATCGCGAACCGAAAACCGGTCAGCAGGTCGCGCTGAAACGGATGGCGGGCGTCGTCACCGCGCTCGTCCCAAAGGAATTCCACCACGACTCCCAGGTCCATGCGATCGTTGCAGATCAGCCGGCGCAGCAAGCCGGCGTCTTCTGCAAGACACTTTTCACTGGAGATGGTGTCATTCTCCTGCAGGCCCGCCAGCAAGCCGACAAAGGTGTACTCAAAGCCCGAGACCATTTCCAGGTGGTCGTCGATCTCCTGCCCGCTGCGATGGACGATTTCGGTTTTCAGTATCCAGTCACCATACAGTCCCTGCGCATCGATGCCGGTTTGATCCATCAGTACGTAACGTGGAATCAGTGCGACGGTGCCGCCCTGAAGTAGTGGAATCAGCAAGGGGTCGCGCGCGGTGCCGTGGAAATAGTGCAGTCCAAGATCCCAGTAGTCGTAACTGCGACTCCAGCGCACGGCGGCATCGATGTGGTCAGAGCGATCGCTCGATTGATACTGTACTGCGTCGGTGTCGACCACGGCACCGGCGAAGGGTCTGCCCTCGGCGCCGCTGAAGGTTCGCTCGCGAAAGTGCGGCAGTAGATAGATCTCGTAGTCACCGGAATCGCGAAAGAGCTTCAGGTTGAGCATCAACTGACCGAGTTTGTCCTCACCATCGACACCGTCGACGTTGTCGGTCTGGTTGATCACGTCGACCAGGTGCCGGGACTCGGTGACTCCCCAGAACACGGTGTCGATCCCGCCGTTGAATTCCCAGGTGTCGCCAACGGTCGTCAACACCAGTTCGCGGATATCGGCATGGCTGCGTTCGTCGTCGCGCTGATCGATGCGCACGAAGGGACGCACAGTGAAGCTGACTTCGTCTGACAGATCGCGGTAGTACTCGACGTCTGCCGCGATTGACGAGCTCGTTTGCCAATCGGCAGGTGCCGGCGCGCTATCGGGGAAGTAGCTAAACTCGTAGCTGACGTTGCCGCGCCACTCTGCGCTCGCAACGCCGCTGCAAACAACAAGTATTGCCGAT
>CAZYDV010000115.1:0-16904 GCA_964646405.1 uncultured Granulosicoccaceae bacterium
GGCGTAAATTGTTGCAGCAGCGAATCGAACTACTAGCGCGCTATGACGAGTGGCGCAAACTGTCCGTTGAATCCGCCGCGATCGAAAAAGAAGTGCTCGACTACGAGGATCGGGTAGATGAATATAGTGCCAGGTTGGCCGTTGGCGGCGAATCGGTACTTGCGCGCCAGCAGGCAATGTGGGCCGCACTGACTGACGCTCGACAGGCTCAGCTTCGCCACAATACCTTATCTGATCAGTTGCAACATGCGCAGGACGGGCTCGACCAGGCGCAGTTGCAGGCGCGCCAGTTGGCTGAGCGGCTCGACCATTTCAAGTCGATGGCGCAGCTTAAGGTAACCGAAGAACTCGAACCGTTGCTGGCCCGAATCGAACAGCGCGAGCGTTTGTCACAAGACGCAGAAACGCATCGGCAGTCGCTGATAGGGTTGGCGCGTGGAGAGCCCGTCAGTGAATTCATGCAGCGGGTGGAGTGCGAAGATGGAGAGCTGTTGGCATCCCGCCGATCGACGTTGGAACGGGAAAAACTGGGCAAGCGCGAACAATTACAGTCGCTGCGTGACGAAGCCGGCGAGCTTTCCCGTGAGCTCGATCGCCTGGCGCAGGCCGGTGACCTGGCCGCTATTCATAGTCAGCGAGTGGAGTCGATTGCTGCTGGTGTCGGTAGCGATGCACGGGAGTTTATTAAACTGCGAATCGCAACGGCGTTTCTCGAGCAGCAACGCGAAAAGTATCGCGAGCAAAATCAGGCGCCGTTGCTGGCGGCGTCATCAGAACTATTTAAAGCGGTGACGTTGGGCTCGTTTGAGCGCCTGGCACCGGACTATGACGCACGTGATGAAGCCGTGATCGTAGGCGAGCGTGCTGACGGCAGCCGTGTGCCGGTGGATGGGATGAGTGAGGGTACGCGGGATCAGTTGTATTTGTCATTGCGGCTGGCGGCGCTTGCGCAACACATGAAAAGCAGTGAGCCCATGCCGTTGATCATGGATGATCTACTGATGACGTTCGACAATCAGCGCAGCCGTGCGATGCTGCGGCAGATGGCCAATCTGGCCAATCACACGCAGATTTTTCTGTTTACCCATCATCGCCATCTCCTGGAATTGTGCCATAGTGAGTTGGATGATGGCGAGTATGCAGTGCATATGCTTTGACTGTGCTTTAAAAAAACTGCCAGAGATAGACAACAGGGCGTGATGATGAATAAAACCAAACAGGTGATCGGTGATCCGATCGTAATCAACGGTCGGCAACTGTCGCTGTCGCGCGCGATGCGTGCCGGGGACTTCGTCTTTCTGACCGGTCAGGTGCCGTTTAAGGACGGTGTGCCGATGACCACTGGCAGCATTGAGGATCAGACGCACGCGGTACTGGGTGAGATCCGCGATACCCTGGCGCTGGCGGGCTGTGAGTTATCCGATGTGGTCAAAGCGATGGTATGGTTGACGAGTCGTGAGGATTTTCCCGGCTTCAATGCCGTGTACGCCGAGTACTTTCCGGTCGATCCGCCGACGCGTTCGGCCGTTGTCAACGACCTGCTGGTGGACTGTCGCGTCGAAGTTGAGGTGGTTGCCTACAAACCACTAGGACGGTGCTGATGGCTAACGCACGCACAGCGGCTGACGGCACTTGCTTTTCCATTCAGGGCGAAGGGCCGGTAGTGGCGCTGGTGCATGGCCTGGGCCTCAATCGCGACATGTGGCAGTGGCTGGTGCCGGACCTTAGCCAGTACACCGTGCTGAGCTATGATCTGTACGGCCATGGCGAGAGTGCCAATCCACAGCGCGCGCCAGACTTGCGCCTTTTCTCAGAGCAACTGACCTATCTGCTAGACGAACTGAAAATCTCTCACTGCGTCGTGGCAGGCTTTTCACTGGGCGGCATGATCGCCAGACGATTTGCGATGGACCATGCTGAACGCCTGACGGGGCTTGCGATTCTCAATTCACCACACCGTCGCAGTGCTGCGGCACAACAGGCCGTCGCCGATCGGCTTGCGCAACTCCAGCAGCACGGCCCGGGAGCGACTGTGGAGGCGGCTATTGCGCGCTGGTTCAGTGAATCGTGCCAGAGTGATGACCCGGCACTGATACAACAGGTGAAACAGTGGGTGATGGCCAATGACCGGCAAGTCTATCCCACGGTCTATCGCGTACTGGTTGAAGGGGTGGAAGAACTGATCGCACCACAGCCGCCGATTCAGTGTCCGGCGCTGGTGCTGACTGCCGATGACGACTCAGGGCAGCCGCCGGCCATGGCCGAGGCGATCGGTGCGGAGATTGTCGGCTCGCGGGTCGAAATCCTGCAGGGCTTGCGGCACATGGCACTGGCCGAAGCGCCGGAGCGATTCAATCCGCTGCTGGTGTCGTTTCTGGGTGATGTGTTCGGTCAGGCAGATTAACGCGAACTATTGACGAAATTGACGATTTCCCGCTTGCTTCGTGTTCCTGCATCGAATCTCGCTCCCTGACCAATATCAGTCAGTATTTGCTGTGTCAGGCACGGCTGGCTTTGTTACGCTTCAGTTCTGCCTGCCAGTGAAATCTAACGGACAACACGATGAGCGAATACGTCAAAGTCAGCCGCAACGGACACGTGCTCGAGGTCATCCTCGACAAACCCAAAGTCAATGCGATCGATCACGAGATGAGTCGACAGCTTGGCCAGGCATTTGCCCAACTGCGCGATGACCCGGACCTGCGCGTTGGCATTCTGTCGGCCGCCGGCGAGAAGATTTTTTCCGCTGGTTGGGATCTTAAATCGCTGAACGATGGTGAGGCGCAACTGGAAAACTGGTGGGAGGACGGCGACTATGGTGACGGTGGATTCGCCGGGCTGACCGAAAACTGGAACCTGAACAAGCCGGTTATCGCCGCATTGAACGGGCTGGTTATCGGTGGCGGGTTTGAGCTGGCCATGAGTTGCGATTTGCTGGTCGCCGCAGAGCATGTGCAGTTTGGATTGCCGGAGCTGCCCCTGGGTATGGTGCCGGATGCCGGTGCATTGCAACGGCTACCGCGTCGTCTGCCCTACAACATCGCGATGGAAATGTTTCTGTTGGGTCGTCGTATGCCCGCCGACGAGGCCGCCCGCTATGGCCTGGTCAATCGAGTGGTGCCGATGGATGAATTGATGAGTACCGCGCGCGAGTGGGCCGAGCAATTGTCGAAGGCGGCACCGCTGGCACTGCAGACGGTAAAAGAAGTCTTGCGCGAGATCGAGTGTGTACCGCTGGAAGATACCTTCAAGACCATGCGCACTGGCGATCTGCCGACCTACAAAGCCATGCTCACATCCGAGGATGCCGAAGAGGGTGTGCGCGCGTTTGTCGAGAAACGAGATCCGGTCTTTAAGGGGCGCTAATGGATTACCTTCCGGTTGAGGCTGTCAAAACGGTCTGCTGTATTGGTGGCGGGCCAATCGGTGGCGGCTGGACGGCGCATTTTCTGGCTCGCGGCTACGACGTCAGCAGCTACATCCATAGTGCTGATGAGAAAGGCGCCTTTCTTGAGATCGTCGAAACCGCGTGGATCAGTCTTGAGTCCATGGGGCTCGCACCGGGTGCGTCGCTCGATCGCCTGACGATCGTCAGCGATCTGCAGCAGGCCGTCGACGGTGCCGGGTTTGTGCAGGAGAGTGCGCCCGAGATACTTGCCATCAAGCAGGAACTCTACCGCACGTTGGGCGAACTGGTGCCGGCAGACGTTGTCATCAGTTCCAGCACCTCCGGCCTGACCATGACCGAAATACAGCAGCTTTGTACGACGCCGGGCAGAACGGTGGTGGGTCATCCCTTCAATCCGCCGTATCTGTTGCCGCTGGTGGAGATTGTGGGCGGTGAACAGAGCGATGCAGATGCCGTTGCCTGGGCTGAGGCCTTCTATCGGCTGGCGGGCAAGGCGCCGGTGGTGTTAAACAGCGAGATACCCGGCTTTATCGCCACCCGGTTGCAGGAGGCGCTTTGGCGCGAGGCGCTGCATATGGTGGCCAGTGGCGAGGCGACGCCCGAACAGATCGACACTGCGCTGATAAACGGGCCGGCGCCGCGTATGGCACTGCTGGGTCAGTGCATGGCCTTTCACGTTGCCTGTGGCGAGGGCGGGATGGCGACCAATCTGGATCAGTTTGGGCCGGCGCTGGAGTGGCCGTGGACGCGGCTCAAGGCGCCACCGTTGACGCGTGAATTGCGTGATCGCATGGTCGATGGCTGTGAGCGGATGGCGAATGGTCGACATTTCAGCCAATTGGCCGCCGAGCGTGATCGTGCCCTGGTCGAGGTGCTAAAGGTCGTCTCCAACGCGGATATTCTCTCTTGATCCGGTGCGAACCGGCGGACTGGCATTACCCTTTTTGATGAATGCGGTCAGAGTGACCAGTCACGGCTATTAAAGATTGTCAGTGCAACGCCGCAACCTCCGGGCGAGCACATAACAACAATAGCGTGGAGTACACATGGACGCCTTCGGTTTCACTTTAGTTGCCATCCTCGTCGCAGTCATTCTCTATTCGATCACGGCCTACAACCGGCTGGTGCGTCTGAAGCACAACGTGAAAGCTGCCTGGAGCAATATCGATGTGCTGCTAAAACAGCGCCACGACGAATTGCCAAAACTGGTAACCACCTGCAGTGAATATATGAAGTACGAACAAGAGACACTGGAGCGAGTCACCGCCGCGCGCTCACGTGTGGCCAATGCACTGCAAAGCGGCAATATGAATGAGCTGGCGGCAGGTGAGTCAATGCTGCACGGCGGTTTGGGGCAGTTGTTTGCACTGGCCGAGAACTATCCCGATTTGAAGAGCAATGAATCGTTCAGGCAACTGCAGATGCGTATCTCGTCGCTGGAAAATGCGATTGCCGATCGACGCGAGTTTTACAACGATAGCGTCAATATCAATAACATCGCGGTCGAGGCGTTTCCAACCAATATTATCGCCGGCCAGTTCAAGTTTTCGGCCGCAACGTTGTTTGAAGTGGACGAGGCTGAGACTCGCGATGTGAACATGAAAGAACTGTTTGCCTGATCTGCGTTCACGGATAGTCATTCAACGGGAGGCTGGCGCTCATGTTTGGCCAAGGTATGATCGACCGGTCGCTGTGGCTGCGACGTGACACCTCGCCGATCGGTATTGCAATATTGAGTATGGCGGTTGCCGCGGGTGTTATATCGCGTGGTGGTCCTGACACTGGTGTGTTTGAATCACTTTTGTTGATGGCAGTCGGCGCCATATCTCTATGGGGCTGGTATCGTGCCAACCAGATAGGGCACTTTATTGCCGATACGCCGTTGTCAAAGATCGAGACTGCCGCGCAGGGTTACGTTGAACTTCAGGGCGTGTGTGATCTGCATGGCCGCGAAGCTCAGGGTTTTGCCTCTGGGCCCCCCTGTATCTGGCAGCGATTTGTAGTACGCGCACGTGATGGCTCGGTGAGCGACGCCGGTGTCAGTCTTGAGCCGTTTATGCTGGCCGACGGCTCAGGAAAATGTCTGGTTTACCCTGAAGGGGCGACGGTGATGTCGAGCAGTCGGCGCACGTGGCGTGAGGGGGGCAATCACTACAGTGTGCGCTACATCAGACCGGGTGCTACGTTGTACGTGCTGGGTGCGATACGCACGACCGGCGGGTCGAACACCGAGCGCCATCACGGTGTGCAACTGAGCGATATGTTGCGTCAGTGGAAGCAGGATCCGGCGTTTTTGCTGTCCGAGTTTGACGCCAATCGAGATGGCGAGATCGATGCCCGAGAGTGGGAGTCGGCCCGCACTTGTGCGAAGGATGTGCTGGGGCGTTTGAATGCCGAGCGATCGGTCGAGCCCGTCACCCATATTATTGCCAGTCCGCAGGACGGCTCACCTTTTCTGATTTCTGATAAGAACCCCGAGCCATTGGGCAAAGTATTTATGGTGCTTTCGTGGCTTAACCTCTCGCTCGCCCTGGTGACCGGCTACCTTGCGCTTTCGATGTGGTTGCAGGCCTAAAAGGGTTTCGCGACTCTCATCGCCGTGCACGCAAGTTCTCGGGACAAGCGGTACGGTGTGAGAGCCGCGAAAAGGGGTGTAATTGGTGAGGCCAGGCAGGGGTACGGCCTGACTGTGTCACTGCAATCACAGTGAGCGTCATACTAAGGCGTTTTGCTGGCTCAGGCCTTACTGCAACATGAATGCATTCGGCTTGAAAAGATGAAAGAATTCTGAATCGCACAACTGCTGGTTATAATTGGTGGAGATAGCCTGGTCTGGATTGTCTATCCGGGACTGTCTGCTACTCTTTTAACTGGCCAGAATAGTGGCGCCGGGGACGCTGATACCGCCTGTCTGGCATTCGAGCGATTATGAAACTTGTCACTCAGCTTCGCATAGCATTGCTCTTCATTTTGTTGGTCGGGCTGTCGAGCGCTGCATTGCACTACTGGAATCTGCAGCAGTCTCGGTATCAGATTCGCAAGATGAACATCTCCCACACCATCTACGAGGGCTATCTGAACCTCGAGAGTCACATCTACCAGCTGTTCAAGCAATACGGTGATGCAATCATCATTGGCGATAGTAACCAGCGCGCCAGCAAGAACCGCCTGATAGCCCAGGTTGGCAGTGATATCGAGGGCATTCGCCAGCTGATTGAATCGGAGATGGGGCTGATAGGTGCCGATGCGCCGGTAAAGCTCGCGGCATTGGCTGACATTGAGCGCACGGTGGGGAATCTGATCAGCCGGCTCGATCAATTTTCGCCAACCGGATCTGGAGAGCTGTCCTCTGACTGGGGGCGTCTTTCGCGCCTGCTCAACGAGGAGATAGACGGGAAATTCCAGCAGATGATGCGTTCGGCACTGGAGCGCAAGTCGACGGAAGTCGAGGCCACCGTTGAATTTGTCGAGCGCGCTGCGATAGAACAACAAAAGCTTACCGTGTTCCTGGCGCTGCTGGGCATGTTCGCTGTATTGCTTGTCGTCGCGATGCTGGACCGGCGCATCACTCGTCCCCTTCAGTTGTTGCACAGTGGTGTAAGGCGTTTTGGCGAGGGACAACTTGATGCTCAAATAAAAGTGCCAGGTTGGGACGAGATGGCCGAGATCGCCGCAAGTTTTAACGACATGGCCGATAAGGTCGCGGTAAAAAATCGAGCGCTGACATCAGAGAAAGAGGTACTTCAGAAAGCGGTAGAGGCGCGTACCCACCGATTGAGTGTGATGCTTGAGGACGTCAAGCGCATCGATGAAAGTCGCAAGCGCATGATCGCCGATGTCAGCCACGAGTTGCGAACGCCGCTGACAATTATCAAGGGCGAGGTGGACATCGCGCTGCGCGGCAAGCTGAAAGACGCAGAGCACTATCGCGAGGCCCTGGAGCGCAGTCGCGAGGCGGCCAATCACACCGCCCGTCTGGTCGATGATTTGCTGTTTGTTGCCAGAACCGAGGCCGGTGAGATCCGGCTCAATCGCGCGCCAATCGATCTCGTGACGGTGATCAACGAAGTGAAGGATACCTTTGTGCACAACGCACAGTTGAGCAGCGAGATCGACAAGGCGCCGATTAGTGGTGATGCCGGTCGGATCAGGCAGGCACTGCTGGTATTGCTGGACAACGCCAGGCATCACGGTGGTGACTGGGTGGGGATTACGCTGCGCACTGATACCGGTGGTTATCAGGTTCTGGTCGAGGACACGGGCCCCGGCATGAGCGATGATGAGAAGGCTCAGGCTTTCGAGCGCTTCTACCGCGGTAGCAATGCCGCGGAACGCTACCGTGAAGGTGCCGGTCTTGGGCTGCCTGTTGCGCAGTCGATCGCCCATGCGCATGGCGGCAATATTCAGTTGAGTGATCGCGAAGGGGGTGGGCTGGTCGCCTTACTGTCGCTGCCTTTCAGTGATCAGCGGGAGCGCGCCGCGTGAACATACTGGTGGTTGAGGATGAGCATCGCGTGGCCGATTTCATCGTCCGTGGTCTGCGTGGCGAAGGGTGGACAGCAGAGCATATCGACACCGGCGAGAAGGCTCTGGATGTACTGAAAAACCATCAGTTTGACGTCGTACTGCTCGACTTGATGCTGCCGGGTATTACGGGGCAGGACGTCTGCCGTAAACTACGCGCCCGCGGTAATCACACACCCATACTGATCCTAAGCGCACTGGATGCCGTTGAAGAACGTGTCGCTGGACTGCGTATGGGGGCAGACGACTATCTGACCAAACCCTTCGACTTCGATGAACTGGTGGCACGCGTGGAAGCGCTGGTCAGACGGCAGAACGAATTCCAGCAATCACTGGACTCCGAACTGATCGAGTACGAGAGTTTACAGATCAACACGCGTTCTCTGGTCGTCTCGGTCGATGGTGAGGAAATCGAACTCACCGCCCGTGAGCGCAATTTGTTGTTGTTACTGATGGCCAATCCGGGAAAGGTCTTTGCACGCGAGCGAATTTTGAATACGGTCTGGGGCAGTCAGGAGGATCCGTTAACCAACGTCATCGATGTCTACATCGGTCGATTGCGCAAGAAACTGGGGGCCAGCGGTGCACACATTCGCACAGTGCGCGGGCTGGGCTATCGGTTTGGGCAGTGAGGTTTTGCGTCGGAAAACTGTCTCTTGCCTGGCTGCAGACCATCGGGCTATGATGCTCTGATGTGTGCTGTTTGTTGTTCAACCCGCAAAACTATTCACTTCAAATTGAGGCTCTTCCAATGGCATTAGAAGACACTGTCTGTACGCTTGTACCGTATTTTGCAGTTCAGGACGGCAAGCTCGACGAATTCAAAGGCATTGGCGAACAAATGGTAGAGCGCACCAGGTCCGAAGCCGCGGTTCGTTTTTACGGCTTTAGTTTTTCAGGGCAGCGCGCGCATTGCAGAGAGGGATACAACGATGCTGCTGGCCTTCTTGCGCACCTTGAAAACGTAGGCGAGTTGCTGGGTGAGGCGTTGAAGATTGCCAAGCTCGACTTACTCGAAGTGCATGGCCCGGCCGCCGAGCTGGAAAAACTCAAAGAGCCACTGAAGGATCTGAACCCGACGTACTTCACAATGGAAACCGGGTTTCGTCGTTAGACGCTGACTCAACAGAAGGTTAGATGTTGCCGGGGGTATTGATCCCCCTGGTATTGTTGTGTGTCGTTTTTTTCGTAGTCGTTGAGTAGTGGTCGACAGAATCTCGCATTGTGGCTCGGCAAAGAAGCCGTGTTGTGTAAGGCTGCCAAAACTCCGGCCAGCTTGCCGCCTTGCCATCGGTATTAATACCTCGCAATCCCGGTAGTTTTTGGCTCGCCCGGAAGTCGATTATCGTCGATAGTATCTCTGCGCCAACACACAAGGAGCAGTGCAATGTCGACTACTATCGCAGCGACGACGGCCGTACCGGTTTATGGAAAAACCGAATCTGTCACCACGGGTATGCAAAGCCGGTTCGGACCGGTGATTGCAAAACTATCGCTGATGGTCTCGATCTACAACGAGCGTCGTCAAATGCGAAAGCTGAGCGATGAGGCGTTGCGCGACATGGGTATCAGCCGCAGCGATGCCGAGGCCGAGTACCGGCGAGCGTTCGGCGATGTGACTGGTTGCCATCGCTGATTGGTGCAGAACAAAAAAGGCCGGCGAATTGCCGGCCTTTGATCACATCAGCTTACCCGTACAAGCGGGTATCAATGCTTACGCGAACCACCAGCGCTCAGCGTTCTTCGCGCCGTCCAGTTCCCAGTTGTTGCCAACCACTTCGGGAACATGCAGTTTGTCGCTGTAGGCCATGACATCACTCAGGAACATCGGTAGCGCAAGGCCGCCATCGTTGTGCAGGATTTGCTGCATTTCGACGTAGATCTCACGACGCTTGCTGGTGTCCAGTTCGCTGCGACCCTGAATCAGCAGCTCGTTGAAGCGATCATGTTTCCAGTAAGTATCGTTCCAGCTTGCATCGGCCGCGTAGACCTGCGAGAACATCCAGTTTTCAGTGGGACGGCCACTCCAGTAGCAGGCGCACCAGGGCTCTTTCATCCAGACATTGGACCAGTAACCGTCATCGGGCTGGCGAACTACCTCGATATCTACTCCGGCTGCTTTGGCTGACTCGCGCAGCAACTGACCCGCGTCGATCGCGCCGCTGAAGCCGGTTTCCGCCGCGTGGAACTGAACCTTGAGGTTCTCCATACCAGCCTGTTTCAGGTGGAACTTTGCTTTCTCAGGGTCGTACTCGCGCTGCGGCAGCTCGTCGGTGGTGGCGCGGTAGATGTTGGCCGGCCCGATCGGTGTATCGTTGCCCAGTTCGCCATAGCCCTTGGCGATAACTCGCAGCCACTGTTCGCGATCGATCAGGTGCTTGAGCGCGGTGCGCACATCGAGGTTGTCGAACGGGGCAGTGTCGGTGCGCATTGGCAGCGTGACCTGCTTGTTACCGGTAGTGGATCGAACGACGATGCCGGGTATCTTTTTCAGGCGATCGACGGTCTTTACCGCAACGTTGTTCATGCAGTCCAGCGCGCCGGTGCGCAGGCCGTTGGTACGTGCGTTGACGTCGGCGATCTGCAGCAATTCGACTTCGTCGAAGTGGGCCATGCCCTCTTTCCAGTAGTTCGGATTGCGCTTGGTCAGTGAGCGCACACCCGGGTCGTGCTCGACCATGGTGTAGCCGCCGGTGCCGACGCCCGATTGCCAGTCAATGGTGCCATCGCCGTTCGATGGGCAGATGCCCAGGTGATAGTCGCTCAGGATGAACGGGAAGTCGGCATCGCCGCCGCTCAACTCGACAACTACTGTGCTCGGGCCATCGGCCTTGACTGAGGCGATACCGGTGAGAATGCCTTTCGCGGCTGATTTGGAATCTTCACCGAGGTGATGATTGAGTGAGTCGACGACGTCTTGCGAATCCAGAGTCTTGCCATTGTGGAATTCGACGCCCTGGCGGATTTTGAAAGTCCAGGTGGTCGCATCGGGTGAGGACTCCCAGCTCTCGGCCAGTTCAGGGATCAGATCGCCGTTGGCGGCAACTTCGGTCAAACCGTTGCGAAGTTGGCCAAACTGCAGGTTGATCATGTAGAGATCGAGAATCTGCCCCGGATCGAGAATGTCACTGGTCGCTCCCCCGGTCAGGCCGACGCGAAGGCGCCCGCCCTTCTTCGGTGTGGCAGCTTCTGCACGCTGCATGATGGTCGATGCGCCAGTCATCGACACGCCAAGCGCGACCGCGTAGCTCATGAACTGGCGGCGACTGACTTTGCCGTTGTTCAGATCCTGCATCAGGCGATTGAATTGATCGGTGCGTTCGTGTTGCTTGATATCTTTCGTAATGTCTGACGAATCAGTCATTTATTGCCTCCGTTTTCTATGCGTTTCCGGTTGAAAGGAAGAACTTTGGAAGGCAGCAGGGCGACCACGGGTATCGTGCGAAAAGCCGTTTTGAGTGGTACCGTATTGGCTGCATTCTCGTCCTTTCGGTCCGGGCAGTCGGGTTGGATATTCAGGCGTCTGACCGCTGAATGGAAACATTGTATCAGATGCCCACCGGCGATCTGCGTGCTGGTCGTGTACTGGTAAATGACTTCGCCGCGTGCACCCGAAAGGGTTATCGTGTTGAATTCCAAAGAGATAAGTCAATCAACAGATCACGCAATGTTCTGCTGACAAGCTGTGCCGCCCATCTGATACAGGATGGTCTCGGTGCGCTTCAATATGTGGTCCTGCCATTGCTCGCACAGGCGTTTGGGCTGAGCTACACGCAAATTGGTCTGCTGCGTGCGCTGACTACCTTTGCCATGTCAACACTTGAAGTGCCGGCCGGTTTGCTGGCAGAGCGGGTCGGTGAGCGCAGCCTGCTGGTGGTCGGGCTGTTGGGAGCTGCCAGTGGCTTTCTTTTGGTGGCGGCGTCTGCGCAGTTCTTCTGGATCGCCGCGGGCTTCACGCTCGCGGGTGCCGGCGCGGCCTTTCAGCATTCTCTGTGCTCCGCGTTGCTGGTCAATCAATTCAAAGGTCCCGACCGCCGGCGTGCGCTGGGCACTTACAATGCGGCCGGTGACGCTGGCAAATTGTTCTACACGGCCGTGTTTACGGTACTGACAGGCGCCGGTTTAGCCTGGAACTTTGCGATTGTCGCGCTGGCGCTGCCGGCACTGGCGCTGGCCATGATCATCTTCAACCAGCGCCGAGCCCTCGCCCAAACGGCGGTGGAAGATCGGCGAGCCGATGTCGCGACTGCGGTTCGCGGTTGGGGCATCAGGCATCGAGGGCGATTTTCATTGCTGACGTTTCTGATCTATCTGGACAGTACGGTGCAGGCAGTGTTTCTGACGTTTCTCGCGTTTGTGTTGATCGATCGTGGGTCGACCGAGACACTGGCGGCACTGGGTGTGACGATCGCGCTGACGGGTGGTATGACGGGCAAATTTGTTTGTGGCTATCTGGCGGCGCGTTTCGGTGACAGGCTGGTTTTCGTGCTGATGCAAGTCGGTACGGCCGCTGGTCTGGCTGCACTGATGGTGTTACCCGTGGCTATGCTCTTGTGGTTTTTGCCGGCCATTGGCCTGGTGGTACAGGGGTCGTCTACCATGACCTACGGGGCCGTCGCCGATCACCTGCACGCCGATCGACAGTCGCGTGGCTACAGTCTTGTCTATGCGTTATCCGGTTTGTCTGCCGTTACCGGGCCATTCGCATTTGGCGCCATTGCAGATGCTAACGGCTTGTCGCTTGCGGTGACCGCGCTGATCGGTCTGACGGTGCTAACACTACCCCTGTGTTTTGTGCTGCGCAGCACATTGACCGATAACACCGAGTTGGCGCGCGGCGTTTAGAAACACGCTCCACGGTCGATTCCGTGGGCTCGGCGACAGGCGGTTGTGCCGATTAATCGAAGCGGGAAAGCTGTATGAAAGTATCGATGTTGCTGTTGAGGGTGCTGCTCTTCGTCACCTGGGTGTTTGCGCTGCCGGGCAGTGCGGCTGAAGATGATGCACAGTGGCGCATCACCAGTGAGCCCGATTGGGCGGCGGAGCTGCCACTGCGGTTTGATCGGTCTGCCTTGCGTGGCGCGCGCGACGGACGTTTTTATCGGATAGCAGAAAGACACCACAACTATACCGGCGACACAGAAGTGTTCTATCACCGCTACGCCTACGAGATCATCAATCGACGTGGGCTCAGTGGCCGGACCTCGGTGTCTATTGATTTCGATCCGCTGTACGAACAGGCGATGTTGCACAAAGTGGTCATTCATCGGAATGGGGCCACGATTGATCAACTGGGTGACGGCACCCGGGTGCGAGTACTTGAGCGCGAGGAGCAGTTGGAAGACGGGCTCTACAACGGTGAGCTGACGCTGAACCTGATTCTTAACGACGTACGCGTGGGCGACTGGATCGAGTACAGCTTCTCGAAACACGGACGCAGTCCGGTATTCGAGGATCGAATCTTCGGCTGGAGCTCAATGCAGTGGGGTGTGCCGGTGGGAGATATTCTGTTCCGGTTGCACCTGCCACACGATGTCACCGTCGGCAAGCGAACTTATGGTGCCACCCCCAAACTGCACCGAGCGATCACCCCCCAAAGCGCAGGTGCTTAGTTGGCACGCGAAGGATGTGCCAGGCTATGACTACCAGTCGGACGTGCCGGCCGATTTTCAGGGCAGGGGGTTGATTCAGTACAGCGATTTTTTCGATTGGCAATCCGTGCAGCGTTGGGCTGAACCGCTGTTCGCGTCATCGCATATGCAGCAGCATGCATTGATCGGTGCCACAGTCGATTCGATCAAAGCCTCGCATACTGAGCTGCGCGATCAGGTTGAGGCTGCGATCATGTTTGTACAGGATGAGATTCGCTACACCGGCATCAACAGTGGTATTGGTGGCTGGGTACCGGATCCGCCTGCCTCTGTATTGTCCAGACGCTACGGCGACTGCAAAGACAAATCAGTATTGCTGTCGGTGTTGTTGCGCGAGCTTGGCGTTGATTCCAGTCTGGCGCTTGTCAACAGTGATGAGGGACGTGCGCTCGCCGGTTACCTGCCGTCGCCTGTTGTGTTTGACCACATGATTCTGGTTGTCTACCTCGACGGCAGGCAATACTGGGTCGACCCGACAATCAACCTGCAGGGTGGCGATCTCGACACACTGCATCAGGGCAATTATCACCACGCGCTGATTCCAGAGGACGATGGAGACGGCCTGTTGGCCTATGACACGGGCGAACCACCGCAGCCGATGAAGCAGGTGCTGGAGACCTGGCATCTGGTTGATAACAGCGATAGCCAACCGTCGACGCTCAGCGTGAAAACCACCCTGTCAGGCTGGCGCGCCGAGCGCATGCGTGATCGAATTCAATCGGGTGACCTGGCGGACATCGAGGAGCGATACCTCGATTATTACCAGTCTCGCTATGCCGGACTCGAAGCTGTCGGGTCGATCGAGGTAGAGGATGATCGCGATGCCAATCAGGTATTGTTGGTGGAGAATTACTCGATCGATAACGGATGGCACTGGGACGAGGAGCGGTCATCGGCGAGCTACAATCGATACACGCTCGACGTCAACGCAGATGCGATACTCGAGGCGGCGGGTCTGTCAGATGATGAGCGTCGCACACAACCGCTCTGGGTCGCCTATCCCTCGCACGTGAGCTATCAGATTCGAATCATTGCCGATGTCGATTGGAACGTGCCATCCGAGCAGCGCACTGAAGATAACGATTGGTTCTACTTTCGATCATCGGAGTCTGAAAAAGATGGTGTAGTCGAGTTGAATTATGAATACCGAAGCAAAACGCATCGTGTCAGTGTGGCCGACGCCCGGCGCTATTTGCGCGAGCTGAAATCGATTCGAAACGCGAGCTACTATGCTCTGGAGGTATCCGTGCCGGCAACGATTGATGTAATGAGTCATGTCGCCAATGGTATTTCCAGTTTTTTGCGTTCATTGAATGAACAAGCGGCGCAATAGTACCGTTACATACTGATACACCTGTCGTTACGCCGCTCTCCGATACTCAATGCAAGCCCATCGCAACCGTGGTTGCGATGCCCTTTTGCAAAGATGGAGAGAGACGATGGGATCATCGTTCAGGCCGGCACTGGTGGTCGGATTGTTACTGATATTAAATGGCTGTGGTGGTTCGGGTGGTGGCGATGGCCTCACACCTGATGACGGATCACCCGCAGTGGAGGGCAGCGTCTCGTGGGAGGCATGTCGCGACAATGCTCTGTTGCAATGCGCGACCCTTAAGGTTCTGCAGGATCATCGTAATCTCGATGGGCCGACAATAGACATCGCCTTGAATCGCATGCCGGCTACCGCTGCTGATCCGCTGGGTAGTCTGTTGTTCAATCCAGGTGGCCCGGGTGGTTCTGGCATAGAACTGATAGAGGCATTTGCCGAACACGATTTGTTACCACCGGAGCTCGTCGCGCGTTATCACATCGTCGGCTTTGATCCGCGCGGTGTCAATCACAGCACACCAGTGGATTGTCGCGAGTTTGACCTTGATGATGTCGATGAGTATCCGCTGGATGTCAGTGATCTGCAGCAATCCGCTGACAGTATTCTGCCGTTCGTCAGCGACTGTCATGATAAATATGGTGATTATCTATTGTATCTGGGTTCGGAGGCGGTGGTCGATGATATGGAGGCGATCCGGCTGGTGCTCGGCGAGGCGGCGTTGAACTTCGTCGGCTACTCCTATGGCACCCGGTTGGCCGGTATCTACGCGCAGAAGTATCCGACCACGACCGGTCGGCTGGTACTCGATGGCAGTCTGCCGCCGACGCATGATTCAATTTCACTGTTTCGTGAGCAGCTATTGCCGCTTGAATCCAATCTTCGGTCCTTCGCCCAAGCCTGTTCGGCTTTCAGTGACTGCAACCCCGACAGCTACAAGGCGGCGCTGGAGGCGAGGGTAGCGACCCTGATCGAGAACGGTGCGGAGTTTGAGCTGGGTCTGCTGGCGACCACGCTGTTTGCCGGCGTTGAGGAGCCCGACCTGATCGATGAGATAGCGCAACCGTTGTATCGTTACATGCAGGATTTCGACACCGCTGTGTTGCTGGAACTGGTGTTGTCGATCGAAGCGGATGATGGTCAAAATGAAGACTCAGACTACGACTCAGATACCGCTGGGAGGGCCGTCATTTGTGCAGATGATCCGGTCAGGCCGTCTGTTGCAGAGATTGAATCGTTGCGCCAGCCTTTTAATGCGATCAGTGATTTGTTTGCCGAAATTCAGCTTGCCGATGCTGCTGTTTGTATGGGCTGGCCCGAGGCGCTGCACCCATTGGCGCAGACGGCCACCACTCAGGCGCCCGAATCACTGGTGATCGGCGGACCCACCGATGCGTTGACGCCGTTAGTCTGGAGTGAACAAATGGCGGCGGCCATTGGCGGGCGTTTTCTGCGCTCAGAACACGCGGGCCATACCACGGTATTCTCAGGAGCCAACCGTTGCACCGATACCGCAGCGCTCGACTACCTGCTGACCGGAACGCTGCCTGCGATGACGGTGTGTACCGCCGACGAATCGCAATAGGTTGAAGCCTTTCGCGCGACACTTTGTTGTCGCGCGCTTGTCTTTTGTTTCACGGCTTGTTCATATTCAATGCAGCAAACTGTCAGTAAGTTCTCAGGACGCTGCACGC
Source organism: uncultured Granulosicoccaceae bacterium (assembly GCA_964646405.1). GTDB lineage: Bacteria > Pseudomonadota > Gammaproteobacteria > Granulosicoccales > Granulosicoccaceae > CAKZSB01. Next base: position 16,606 of record CAZYDV010000115.1, read on the forward strand.
CATGTTTACACATAAACGGTTTCTGCACCCATCTACTGTCGGGCGTCTGTCAGGTGGTCAATCGTGATTACTGGATTGATCGAGCGCAATCCAGTGTTCAGCCTCGCAGGCGCAATCTACCTGGTGCTGTTTGTGTTGTTTTTCTCTGCGTTGCTGATCGACTCGCGCACGATCGATGGTTTTAACGTTTGGGTAAAGCCGATCAAATTTTCGCTGTCACTGCTGGTCTATTTTGTCACTCTGGCGTGGTTCAGTCAGTGGCTTGCAGACACCGTAGTTGCGAGTGTCTGGTTCTGGCG
>CAZYDV010000116.1:0-16861 GCA_964646405.1 uncultured Granulosicoccaceae bacterium
CCTGGCACCTACGACCTCATTCTGTCAGACGCTGAATTTGTGCAACAGCTAAATGCCGCGGGTTACATCGAAGAACTCAACGCCGGCGACTACGATTTCGATGACTTTGTCTTCGCCGATTTTCAGAAATTTCCCGGCCACTGGACTGACGATAAACTCTGGTCGGTAATGGTCCGTTACGGGCATCTGGGTGTGTCGTATAACACCGAGCGCGTCTCCGCCGAAGAGGCGCAAAGCTACAAAGTATTCTGGAAACCCGAACTGGAAGGCAAGGTCGGCCACTTCGACTGGCACCTGCCAAGCCTTGGACAACTGAGCCTCTACGGTGGCAACAATTCGCCCTCACCTTTCGATATCGACGAGGGTGCCTGGGCGAAACTGCAGGACGTCACACTGTCACTGCGCTCTCAGGTCGGTGGCTTTTTCGATTACGGTGGCACCTTTGCATCACTGAAAAATGGCGAGATGTCGGCGATGTGCGGCATTGGCGACTGGATAACCGGTGTACTGGAACGCGACGGTGCCCCGGTGGCGAGTGTGGTGCCCAAAGAGGGCGGCATTCAGTGGACCGAGTCTTACTCGATTGGCAAGGGCAGCGAAAAGGCCGATGTCGTCAAGAAGTTCATTCAGCACATGCTCTCACCCGAGGGCCAGGCCACCTCTGCACAGATGGTCGCCTACCCCGGTTTTTGCGTGACCAACGCCGGTATGAAGAAACTGCAGGAAGTCAACATGGCCGAGGCACAGCGCACAGGCCAGGTCGAAGGTGCTGCGAACCATCCGGTCAGCCTGATCAAGGATGGGCGCATTCACTATCGCGATATTCCCAAGCAACAGTCTCTGGAAGACTGGAACGATTTCTGGTCCGAGTATAAAGACGCCTGATTTCGCCTCCCGCAGGTGGCGGCGGCATGGCCGCCACCTCGCGCCCATTGCCTCCCACAGCAACACCCCACTCTAACCCCGATGTCCGCACCCGAAGGTCGCACCAGCAGACTGTACGCCCATTTGTGGCGTTGGCCGATGCCAATATGGCAGCTGCTATTTTTTTTAGTACCACTGTGCTTCATGGTGCTGATGAGCTTTTGGCTGGTAAAAAATTACCGCATGGAGCCGGCATTCGTCACCAAGAACTGGGACAAAATGTTTTCCCGCGGCTATTTCTGGAGCGCCTACTGGCGCACACTGGGACTGGCCGGCCTGACGACACTGGTCGCCACGGTGCTGGCGTTTCCAGCCGCCTACGCGCTGTCGTTCAAAGTGTCAGAGGCCGTGCGACGCTGGGTGATTTTTCTGTTGATCATTCCCTTTTTCACAAGCTTCCTGGTACGCATCTACGCCTGGCAGGTCATTCTGGCCGAGAGCGGCGTGATCAACGCTGGCCTGGGCACACTGGGCATTGGCCCCTTTACTATGCTGAACACGGCCTTTGGCACGATCGTCGGCTACCTGACACTAACGCTGCCGCTGGTGGTGATACTGCAGACCATGTCGATGAGTCAGGTCGATCGTTCATTGATTGAGGCGGCGTGGAATCTCGGTTGCAGCCGCACCAGAACCATCGCAACAGTCATAATGCCGCTGGCTAAAGTCGGGCTGATCATCGGCGCCGTATTCTGTTTTATTTTGTCTTTCGGTGATTTTGTCAGCCCGTACTATCTGGGCGGATCCAAACCGCCCACGCTGTCGATACTGATTATCGACACAACCAAATCAGGGCAGCAGTGGCCACGCGCTGCCGTGGTTGCGATCACTATGATCGTCACCCTGCTGAGTGTGGCATTTGCCGCGGTGGCACTGGCCTACCGAAGCCGGGTGCGACGCCCATGAAACAAAGCGGCTCGGCACGATTGAGCACATGGATCCTGCGTGGTTATATTGCGTTGGTATTGATGTTTGTCTTTGCACCATTGCTTGCGAGTATGGTGTTCTCTTTTAATTCCGATCGATTTCCGAGCCTGCCACTGGGGGAATTCACCACCCACTGGTATCAGGCCGTGTGGAACAACGACGCGGTACCAGAGGCGCTACGCAACAGTGTGATCGTGAGTTTGTGCAGTGCGGTGCTCGGCACCTTCATCGGCTTTTGCACCGCCTACACTGACTACCGCTATCAGTTTCGTGGCAAGTCGCTGTACCTTGGCCTGGCACTGCTGCCGCCGACCATACCGCTGGTGATCATGGGGCTTGCGATGCTCGCCTGGTTGTCGCGCGCCGGATTATCCGGCACGCTGTTCGCGATCATCATCGCGCACACCGTGTTGTGTGCCCCGTTCGCGATGGCACTGATCCGACTGCGGCTGCAACAGATCGACCCCAACCTCGAAGCCGCTGCGTGGAATCTGGGCGCCTCTGAGTGGCACGCCATGCGCAGCGTGATATTGCCGTTCACCCGCCCGTCGATCATCGCAGCACTTTGCCTGACGGCTGCCGTCTCGTTTGATGAATTTGCGGTCGCGTGGTTTGTCAGTGGTCTGAACAAGACGGTCCCAGTCGTCATTCTGGAGATACTGCAGGGCAACGTCGATCCGCAAATCAACGCGATCGGCACCTTCGTATTTCTTGTCTCGATTACACTCGTGGTCATCACGCAGCTCATTGTGATGAGACAGAACAAGAGGCACCGGCATGGCCGATGATCTGGTCGTATTCGACGCCGTAGAAAAGCACTTTGGCTCTTTTACGGCTGTGCGTTCACTGGGTCTGACCATTCAGTCAGGCGAATTCGTCGCACTGATGGGCCCGTCAGGTTGCGGCAAGACGACTACCCTGCGAATGCTGGCCGGTCTCGACACCCCGAGTGCGGGCGAAATCCGGCTTAACGGCCAACGTATCAACGAGCTGCCGGCCCATCAAAGACAGACGCCTATGGTCTGGCAATCGCTGGCGCTGTTTCCCTTTTTAAATGTGCGCGAGAACGTAGAATTTGGATTGAAGATGCAGGACGTTGCCGAGGCGGAACGCAAAACCCGCGCGATGGACTGGCTCGATCGAATGGAAATCGCACAGTTTTCCGAGCGCCATATCGAACAGTTATCCGGTGGTCAGCGACAGCGGGTGGCACTGGCGCGCGCGCTCGTCACCGAACCGTCGATTCTGTTGCTGGACGAGCCACTGTCTGCACTGGATGCGAATCTGGTGATTCGCATGCAGGGCGTACTGACACGCCTGCAGCGATCGCTTGGCATTACTTTTATCTACGTGACGCACTCACAGTCCGAAGCCTTTGCGATGGCTGATCGCGTGGTGATCATGAACGAGGGCGAAATCGCCCAGGTTGGCAGTTCACGCGATATCTACCGCAACCCGGCCAATCGCTTCGTCGCTGAATTTGTCGGTCGCAATAACATTATCAATGGCGTGGTGCGGGCACAGTCCGGTCAAAGTGGCCAGAGCGGTGCTGTTGTGCCCACCGGCTGTGTCGAAGTTGAATCGCAGGCCGGCAGCTTTCATGTGGCGTGCGACGGCGCAGCACCTGCCGATGGCGATGAGGTGACCTTCGTCGTGGGGGCGGACCTGGCCTCGGTCACAAGCGTTCGACCTGATGTCCCTAATCAGCTTGAGGCGACGGTGATATCGGAGGAGTTCGTCGGCGCGGTCGTCACCCTTTTTCTGGAGACTGCCGATGGCCAGGAATTTAAAGTGCAACTGCAACAACGCGAGCTCGACAAGCTTGCTCCCGAGACCGGTGCCCGTCTCTGGGTACACTTTGACGCATCCAACGCACACCTGATTCGGTAGAATGGCGCGCTCGTCACTGCCGGTGGTTCGCCATGTTCCCGATTCGAGATGAAAATCCGCAGATCAACATCCCCTACGTCACCTATGCGCTGATCGCACTTAACGCGATCGCCTGGTTCTTGCTGCAGGGCTTTGGTCAGGAGCCGGCGTTGAGCCAGTCGGTCTGCCACTATGGCCTGATACCGGCAGACCTGCGAGGCATCGAACTGGGGGCAAGCCCAGGCTTTTGTCCGGTCGATGGCCATCCGCAATGGAGCACGACCATCAGCTCAATGTTCATGCATGGCAGCTGGATGCATATCATTGGCAATCTTTGGTTTCTGTGGATTTTCGGCAACAACGTCGAGGATGCGATGGGGCCCGCAAGATTCCTGGCTTTCTATTTACTGTGCGGTCTGGTCGCGGCGGCAACCCAGGTGATATTCGACGCCAACTCTGCCATCCCGATGGTCGGTGCTTCCGGTGCGATCGGTGGGGTTATGGGCGCCTACATTGTGCTGTATCCCCGCGTACACGTTCATCTGTTCATTTTTCTGGGGTTTATTTTCTATACCTTCGCGGTGCCTGCGATCATGATGCTAGGCTACTGGATCGTGGTCCAGCTTGTCGGCGGGCTCGGTTCGATCGGCTCAGACGAGGGCGGTGTCGCCTTCTGGGCGCATGTCGGCGGCTTTGTCGCCGGTGCAGCTTTGATTTTATTGTTCAAGGACGAGCAAATGCTTGCCGGGCATCCGTATCGTGGCTGGACTCAAAAGGAACATGCCGATGCTGCGTGGAAACGCATCCGCGAAAAGCGCGGAAGCTGGCACTGATGCGCACCGCTAACTCCGACACCACAGGTGCCGTCAACGCATGTTAGAAGCCTGGATCCCGATCGCAATTGCCGCAGCGTTTTTTCAAAACCTGCGCTCGGCCCTGCAAAAACACTTAAAGGGAAAACTATCCAATAGCGGTGCTGGCTACGCGCGCTTTTTGTACGCGCTGCCGCTGGCCGTGTTGTATCTGTGGGCGATTGCCGTCTGGACCGGCAGTCCGCTGCCGGCAATCAGTCCGATGTTCTTGTTGTACTGCCTTGCAGGTGGTATCGCGCAAATTATATTTACCGTGCTGTTGTTGTGGATGTTCTCTTTTCGCAGCTTTGCCGTGGGTACCACGTTCTCCAAGCTCGAAGTGGTCATGGTTGCAGCGCTGGGCGCGCTGATTCTCGGCGACGGCCTGAGCTCCCTGGCCGTCGTTGCGATCGCCATCAGCGCCATTGGCGTGGTTGCACTTTCCATGGCGCAGTCGCAACTAACGCTGCCCGCCCTGCTCGCCGGGCTTTCAGGCAGAGACACGCTGGTGGGGCTGATCTGTGCGAGTTTTCTGGGCGCCTCGGTCGTTTTTTTTCGCGGTGCCGCACTGCAACTGCAGCACGACAACGTGCTGATGGCCGCGGCTTTCACACTGGCTATCGCCTTGTTCATTCAGAACATCGTCATGGGACTGTGGCTGTGGTTTCGCGAGCCTGGTGAGATTGGCCGCGTGGTACGCGAATGGCGCTGGGCGAGCCTTGTCGGCGTGACTGGTGTGTTCGCCTCGATTGGCTGGTTCACCGCCTTCACCCTGCAAAACGCAAGCTACGTGCGCGCCGTCGGCCAGATCGAATTGCTGTTCACTTTCCTGTTCACCACGCGCGTATTCAAGGAATCGGTCAGCCGCGTCGAGATGCTCGGCATTGCCTTGGTGGCAATTGGCATTGTGCTGATTCTGCTCGCCCCCTGAGCCCTGTTAAAGGCCCGCACATTCCGTTACCATCATTGCTACTCCAGCGCAAAGAAGAAAAAGGCAAAAACCTATGGAATCAAGAGCTGCCATTGCGGTACAGGCCGGCAAACCGCTCGAGGTGGGCACAGTCGAAGTCGAAGGACCCAAAGCGGGCGAGTGTCTGGTTGAGATCAAGGCAACGGGCATTTGTCACACGGACGAATTCACGCTCTCTGGCGCCGATCCTGAAGGTATTTTCCCAGCCATTCTCGGGCACGAGGGCGCCGGGGTTGTCGTCGATGTAGGCGCAGGCGTGACCAGCCTGAAAAAAGGCGACCACGTGATTCCGCTCTACACCCCGGAATGCCGTGTCTGCGATTACTGCACCTCTGGCAAAACCAACCTCTGCCAGCAGATTCGCGTCACCCAGGGACAGGGCCTGATGCCGGACAGTTCCAGCCGTTTCTCGCGCGGATCTGACAAAATATTTCACTACATGGGCACGTCGACCTTCTCCAACTACACCGTGGTGCCCGAGATCGCGCTGGCCAAGGTCCGCGAAGACGCCCCGTTCGAGAAGATCTGCTACATCGGCTGCGGCGTGACCACCGGTATCGGCGCGGTCATCAACACCGCCAAGGTGCAACCCGGCGACAACGTCGTGGTATTCGGCCTTGGCGGTATCGGCCTGAACGTCATTCAGGGTGCGCGTCTGGCCGGTGCCGATATGATCGTCGGTGTCGATCTGAATCCCGGGCGCAAGGAAATGGCCGAACGCTTCGGGATGACACACTTCGTCAATCCGACAGAGGCCGGTGACGATCTGGTCGCCTATCTGGTCGACCTGACCAAGGGCGGCGCTGACTATTCATTCGAGTGTATCGGCAACGTCGATGTCATGCGCCAGGCGCTCGAGTGCTGCCACAAGGGCTGGGGCACATCGGTCATCATTGGCGTGGCGCCTGCCGGCGCAGAAATATCCACGCGTCCGTTCCAACTGGTCACAGGCCGCAACTGGCGCGGCACCGCATTTGGTGGCGCCAAAGGCCGCACCGACGTGCCGAAGATCGTCGACTGGTATATGAATGGCAAGATCGAAATCGACCCGCTGATCACGCACGTGATGCCACTCGATGAGATCAACAATGCCTTTGATCTGATGCACAAAGGCGAGTCAATTCGCTCGGTCGTCACGTTCTAGAAGATCGCTTTGAACGCTCCCGGGCGAGCGCCCGGGAGATTGACGGCAAACTACTGGTGGCGAAACACCGGTGCGCGTTTTTCTAAAAACGCCAAAACCCCTTCCGCCGCATCATCGGTCTCGAACACCGCACGCATTTTTTCATCCTCGAAATCCAGCCCCTGTTGCGTGACGTGTGATCCGGCCTGCGCGACACAGGCGCGTATTGCATCACGCGCCGGGCGACTGTGCACAGCCATCTGCGAGGCGTAATCTCGCGCCTGATCGAGCAGCGCTGCCTCGTCGTCGGCGACGCGGTTGATCAACCCGATGCGAAGCGCCTCGTCTGTCTGTACGGCACGCCCGGTCAGCATCATGTCCGTAGCAATGCACTTGCCCACCAGCCCAGGCAGAAACTGCGTGCCGCCGTAGGCCGGTAGCAGCCCGAGTTTTATTTCCGGCAGCGCCAGTTTCACATGTGCCGCAGCGACGCGAAATTCGCAGGCCATGGCAAGTTCCAACCCGCCACCGTAGGCCAGTCCGTTGAGTGCGGCAAGGGTCAGGATCGGCGATTGAGAAATTCGAAACATCAACTGGCGCGCCATGCGATTTTTTTCCAATCGCGCCTGGCGCGTCATGCCCTGCAGCTCACCCAGATCGGTGCCGGCACAAAAGGCGCGCGCCTGACTGCCGGTAAAGATAAGCACATGGGCGCGTTCGCGTTCGGCGATATCGAGGCTCTGCGCCATGCCATCGAGCACCGGACGGGTCAGCGCGTTGAGCTTTTCCGGTCGCTGTATCGTGAACAATCCAATGCCGTCATCGTCCAGTTCAAACGTATAGGCGTTGGGAACGGCCTGCTGCATTTGTCGACTCCTGCCAAAGAATATGCGCTATGTTACCAGCCCCAGGCAGGCGCTAGCGAGCAGCCCACTCCGCAATGACCCAAGGCCCACCATCCACCGCGACCGAGGCCAACCTGCGCGGCGCCGGCCTGATGATGCTCAGCATGTTGGGTTACGGTTGTAACGATGCGCTGATCAAACTCGCCTCCAGCGACTTGCCGCTGATCGAGTCAATTTTCATTCGCGGCGTGTTCGTGTTACTGGCCGTACTGCTGTTGGTCAAACAACGTGGGCTTCGCATCCGATTGCCACCCAAAGAGGACCGTGGCCTGATCGGTCTGCGACTGATTGGCGAAGTGGTGTCTACAATCTGCTTTCTGACCGCGCTGATGCACATGCCGATCGCCAATGTCACTGCGGTGATACAGGCCACGCCAATTGCACTGACGCTTGTGGCCGCTTTCATACTGGGCGAGCGCATCGGCTGGCGTCGCTATCTGGCGATCTCGATCGGATTCACTGGTGTGATCATTCTGATTCAGCCCGGCAGTGAGTCATTCAGTCGCTACTCGTTGTGGGCACTGGCGGCGGTGTTTTTCCTCGTTCTGCGGGATCTGAGCACGCGCCGACTGTCAGCCGATATGCCGTCATTGGTGGTGACCCTGTACACCGCGATTGCGATCACGCTGGTGGCGGGGCTGATCGGGCTTTTCAGTGAGTGGCAGTTGCCAACGCTGCGCGCGCTGGCGCTACTCGGCGTGGCTGCGCTGTTTCTACTGGCCGGCTATCAGTGCGGAATCATGGCGATGCGCGTGGGCGATATTGGATTTGTCTCGCCCTTTCGCTACTCGGTGATGCTGTGGGCGATTGGTTTAGGCGTATTGGTATTCAGCGAGGTGCCCGACGCCAAGACGCTGCTCGGTACGCTGATTGTCGCAGCCACAGGCAGCTATACCTACTATCGCGAATTCAGATCAAAACGCACAGGCTAGCAAACCGCGACAAGCGCATATACAAGGCGAGCGCCGCCATGCAAAATAGGCGTTTTTTCCCTGAACTTACTTTTCCGTGGAGCGATGAGATGGCTACCTGCCCCGTCTGTGATGCCGAAGTTGAGAAGCCCGACGATCCCGTTGTCGGCGAATTGCTGACCTGCGACGACTGCGGCTGCGAGCTTGAAGTGCTCGAACTCGATCCGTTTAAACTCGGTGAGGCACCAGAGGCAGAGGAGGATTGGGGCGAGTGAAAATCGGCTTGCTCCACTCGCTGATCCGCAAGGACGAAAAGCTGCTGCTCGAGGCATTCAGAAATACAAGCTGCGAATTGCAGATGATCGACGATCGCAAGCTGATCATGGATTTCAGCTCGGCGCCACAGGTCGATGTGCTACTGGAGCGCTCGATCAATCACTCGCGCGCGCTGCACGCACTGCGGCTGTTCGAGAGCGTCGGCATCAAATGCATCAACAAACACGAGGTCGCGACTGTCTGCGGCGACAAGATTCTCACCACGGCAGCACTTGCCGAAGCCGGGGTGGCGCAACCGGGCAGCCGGGTTGCGTTTACCGAGGATTCGGCGATCGATGCAATTGAGGAAATGGGCTATCCGGTCGTGCTGAAGCCCGCTGTCGGCTCCTGGGGTAGGTTGCTGTCAAAGGTCAACGATCGCGATGCTGCCGAGTCGATTCTGGAACACAAAACAATCCTGGGCAGCTACCACCACTCGGTATTTTATATTCAGGAATACATCGAAAAAGCCGGCCGCGACATTCGAACCTTTGTCATCGGCGATGAGTGTATCGCCGGTATCTATCGAAGCTCGAAACACTGGATCACCAACACCGCGCGCGGCGCCGAGGCCAGCAACTGTGAAATCACCGCAGAGATTGCGGATATTTCGCTGGCCGCGGCAAAAGCGGTCGGCGGTGGTGTGGTGGCCGTTGATCTGCTGGAGTCTGATCGCGGACTGCTCGTCAACGAGGTGAACTACACGATGGAATTCAAAAACAGCATCGATACCACCGGCGTCGACATCCCGGCCCGCATTGTCGACTACGCGATTCGGGAAGCCGCACAATGAGGGTATCGATCGCCGGCGGGTCCGGCTATGCCGGTGGAGACCTGCTGCGCATACTGTTGTTCCACCCGGAGGTAGAGATTGCTCAGGTCACCTCCGAACGCCACGCCGGCAAACCCGTCACCCTTGCCCACCCGAATCTGCGCAAACTGACCAAACTCAAATTCTGTTCGGCCAGCGAACTTGAGCCCTGCGATGTTCTGTTTACCGGCCTGCCACACGGGCATGTCATGGGGCGACTGGCAGAGTTTGAAGCACTGGCGCCGATGCTGATCGATCTGTCCGCCGACTTTCGCATGAACAATGAAGCCGACTACCAGAAATGGTACGGACACGCACACAGCTGCGGGGAGCGACTGGCAGATTTTGTCTACGGCATACCCGAACTTCACCGCGAACATATGCGTGGTGCGACGCGAATCTCCGGCGCCGGTTGCAACGCCACCGCCACGATCCTCGCACTGCATCCCCTGTTTGCCGACGACCTGGTCGAAAGTGCCGTAGTGGAGGTAAAAGCGGGCTCAAGCCAGGCGGGCAATGCATCAAACGAGGCCAGCCATCACCCTGAGCGCAGTGGCGCGGTTCGCTCCTACAAACCCACCGGTCACCGTCATCTGGCAGAAATTCACCAGGAACTCGGTGCGGAGGGCCGCATTCATTTTTCCGCCACATCGATTGAGATGGTCAGGGGCCTGCTGGCCACCTGCCACGTTTTCCTGAATCGCGCTCTGACCGACAAGGACATGTGGAAGCTGTATCGCAAGTACTATGGTGATGAGCCGTTTGTTCGCATCGTCAAAGAGCGCAGCGGGATCCATCGCTATCCCGAACCGAAGCTGGTGGCCGGCAGTAACTTCTGCGATATCGGCTTCGAGATCGATCCGCACAGCAATCGTGTGGTGGTGATGTGTGCGATCGACAACCTGATGAAAGGTGCTGCCGGCCAGGCGGTGCAGGCATTTAATATCGCGCACGGATTCGATGAAACCACCGGGCTGCAATTCCCGGGGCTGCATCCGTAAAATATGTGTCGCATCCTGCTGGCAAGTGCCGATACGGCATTCGCCATAGAACCGCTGTTGCAGGCTTTCGCAAAAATCAGCCGCGACAGCCGCGAATATCAGGGCCACGGCTGGGGTTGTTCGTGGCAAACCGACACGGGCTGGCAACACTACCACTGCATCGACCCAATCTGGCACGATGATCTGAGCCAGTTTGACGATACCCGTTTGTTACTGGTACACGCGCGTTCAGCGTTCCGCGACGAGGGCATTGTGGTCGAAAATAACATGCCTTTTAGCGACGGGGAGAGTGTCTTCATATTCAACGGCGAACTGCGTGGCGTGCGAATAAAATCGGAAGGTCGCATTGGGGCCGAGAAGATCTACAACTACGTTCGTCGCCTGAATAAGGGTGATCTGCTCGCAGCGCTTGAAAAAGGTGTCAGCATCATCAGCCGTCGCAGTCAATATGTCAGGGCGATGAATATTTTATTGTCAGACGGTGAGCGACATTTGTTGTCGAGCAACTACAACGAAGACGATGAATATTTCCAGATGCATAAAACCACCCGCAATGGTGTACAGGTGATTTGTTCCGATCCATTTCAGGGCGAGACCGACTGGCAGCCAATCGCCAATCACACAACTATTCAACTGTAGCAGGATAAGCGCGTGTATCTGATCAAAATAGGCGGCGGTGAATCGATCAACGCCGAAGGTATTGTCGCGGATCTGGCTACCATCGGTAAACCGTTCGTTATTGTGCATGGTGCCAATGCCCTGCGCGACAGTGTCGCAAGCCAGATGGGCTTTAATAAACAAATACTGACATCGGTATCCGGTTACAGCAGTGTGTTCTCAGACAAAGAGGCGATTGACGCCATCCTGATGAGCTATGCCGGCCTTCGCAACAAACGCCTGGTGGAAGCCTGTCAGCTCAATGGTATCAACGCGGTGGGCCTGTCGGGCATCGATGGTCAGCTTGTCAAAGGACGCCGAAATAAAGGTATCAGGGTGAGAGAGAACGGCAAGAACCTGATCAAACGCGACTACTCCGGTAAACCACAGGAGGTCAACACGCCGCTACTTGAACTGCTGCTAACCAACGGATACAACCCGGTGTTGTGCATACCGATCATTGACGAAAACGGCTATGCGATCAACTCCGAGAACGATGATATCGTCACGCTGCTGGCATCAACGTTGAAACCCGAGTGCGTCTTTCAGTTTATCGAAGCGCCGGGTTTTCTGGAAGATCCGGCAGATGAAAGCTCACTGGTCAGCGCGATGTCCGGAGCCGACATCAGCGCGCGTGAACAACAGGTTGAGGGACGCATGAAGCGAAAGATGCTGGCCCTGAAAAACCTGTTTGAGCAATCACCGGGCAAAGTGGTTATCACCGATGGTCGCGTCGAGCATCCATTGCAGTCGGCGCTGGATGGCAACGGCACCGTGATTCAGTAGCATCGGTCCTGCCGATCAATCGCTCTGATCGACCAGCGGGCTCGCGTAGTTGAGCTCCATGTCCCAGGGGAAATTGATCCAGGTATCCTGCGGCACCACCTTGATGCAATCGTCGACTTCGGGGTGGCCCTCGGGTTTTGCGTAAACGGTGACAAAGCGCGCTTTGGGCACCAGCGCCTTAACCGCACGCGCGGTCTTGCCGGTATCGACCAGATCATCGATCAGCAACATGCCCTCGCCATCACTGTCGCACGCCTTGAGGATCTCGCTCGAGCCCTGCTCGCGATAGTCGTAGGTCTTGATACAGATGGTGTCAACCAATCGGATATTGAGCTCGCGGGCGATGATAGCAGCCGGCACCAGGCCGCCTCGGGTAATGGCAATCGCGCCCGACCACTGTTCTGCCGGCAGTAACCGTCTGGCCAGTTCACGGGTGTCGCGGTGCAGTTCTTCCCAAGATACGAAAAAATTTTCCTGCTTGCCCGGCGGCATGGCGTGTCTCCCGATAAGGCTTTCTGAGGGTGCGATGCGGGCGCTTTTACGCGCCTGCCCGCTGCGTGGCAGACGCTGGATTGTGACATAATTGTGCCGCACTTTGGTCTACAAATCCCACGCATCGGATACCCGGTATGAACGCCCAGCACTACAAGGATATGGAGGATCAGTTCGGCCTGAATCTCTACGCTAAACGGGATGCCGTCATCGTTCGTGGCGAGGGCGCTGTTGTCTACGACAGCGATGGCCGCGACTACATCGACTGCGCAGCCGGCATCAGCGTGGCGAATGCCGGCCATTGCCACCCGCATATCGTCGCGGCAATGCAGCGCCAGGCAGCGAATCTCACGGTGGTGGCCAATACGCTATACAACGATCAGCGCGCAGAGCTCTTGCGTCGCCTGATCAACGTGGCACCCGACGGACTCGAACGCGCCTATCTGTGCAACTCCGGCTCAGAGGCCATTGAGGCGGCACTCAAATTTGCCCGTCTGGCGACCGGGCGCACTGACTTCGTCACTGCGATGCGCGGGTTTCACGGTCGTACCATGGGAGCGGTCAGCGCGACCTTCACTAAAAAATACCGCGATCCGTTCGCACCGTTGATTCCCGGGTTCTCGTACGTACCGCTGAACAAAATCGACAAGCTCGATGCCACGATCACCGATAAAACGGCGGCGGTACTGCTGGAACTGATTCAGGGTGAAGGTGGGGTCAATATCGCCGAGCGGCAATACATCGAGGCTGCCCGCAAGCTATGCGACGAGCGCGGCGCGCTGCTGATTATCGATGAGATTCAAACCGGCCTGTGCCGAACCGGCCGGTTTTTCGCCTGCGAACACTACGACTTACAGCCGGACATGATCACCGTCGCCAAGGCGCTGGCCAGTGGCATTCCAATAGGTGCCACTTTGTTGAGTGACAAGATACGCGTCGATCCCGGCCTGCATGGCACCACCTTTGGCGGCAATCCGATGGCCTGCGCCGCAGCCATCGCCACACTGGAGGTTATGCAGAACGAAAACCTCGCAGCCTCGGCCGCCGCCGACGGCGACTACTTCGAACAACAACTGACCGCAAAGCCACTGCCACAGGTGCGTCAACTGCGACGGCGCGGCCTGATGATCGGCATCGAACTCAAAGGTAAAGTGCAGCCGGTATTGGAACAACTGATGGCGCGTGGCGTTATCGCCCTGCCCGCCGGCGCAACCGTGCTGCGGCTGCTGCCGCCGCTGATCATCACGCGCGCACAACTGGATACGGTCATCGAACACCTGCACGAGCTTCTGGCCTGACCCGATGAGCAACTACAGCGACAGCGCTTTTACGCGCGACAGTAATAAGGGCATTATTCAGGAGCACACCTTCGCCGGTGCGCTGAGCTTCATGCGCAGGCGCTATACGCGCGATCTTTCGAACTTCGAGCTCGCCGTCACCGGCATACCGTTCGACTGCGCCACCACCAACCGGCCCGGCACACGATTTGGTCCGCGCGCAATTCGCGAGCAGTCATCGCTGCAGGCGCACGACGCCCCCTATGGCTGGAACATTGACCCCTTTAGTGAAATCGCCATAGCGGACTTCGGCGATTGCGCCTTCGATCACGCGCGGGTCGATCAAATACCCGACGCCATCAAACGCCATACCACATCGATCCTCGACACTGACACCGCCGTGCTGACGCTGGGCGGTGATCACTACATCAGTTACCCGGTGATTGCGGCCCACGCCAGGAAATTCGGACCGCTGTCGTTGATTCAGTTCGATGCGCACTCCGACACCTGGGCCGATGACGAGCCCGACCGGATCGATCACGGCACCATGTTCTACAAGGCCTTTCGTGAAGGCCTTATCGTGCCAGAGCGATCGGTACAAGTGGGCATCCGTACCAGTAATCCGGATACACTGGGGGTGAATATTATCGATGCCATGACAGTACATCAGTCGCCACTGATCGACATCGCCGCACAAATTCGCGGCATCGTTGGCGACAACCCGGTGTATCTCACCTTCGATATCGACAGTCTCGATCCAGCCTATGCCCCGGGCACCGGTACCCCGGTCAGTGGCGGACTGACCAGCGCGCAGGTGGCGATCCTGTTGCGCCAGTTGAGCGGCATTAACCTGATCGGAATGGATGTCGTTGAAGTGGCTCCAGCCTATGATCACAGCGGCATCACCGCAATCGCGGCCGCACACGTCGCCGTTGATCTGATCTGCCTGTGGGCACAGGGTCCCGGTCGCAACCAGACCTGACCAAAAGAGACACCGCTCGGCGATCCCGCCAAAGCCCGACACCAGCGGGCTGAATTCCTCGTCTACCGCTGTGACACACGGCGCAATGGATACGCTAAAGACGCATTTGTCTACGCCGCTAGCATCTCCAATGGTTGTTGCGGCAACGAACCGCTTAATGCGACGCGTACCGCAAAGCCAGGCCAGACAGCCCACCCACTGGTCACTGTCCAATGCAGCTCGTCAGTCGCCTCTTGCATACCATTCGGCTGCAGCGGCGGCGCCGGACGGATGCGCGCTGTCTAGTGATGTCACCGCCAAGGACCCAGCAAAATGACAAAACCCTCTTTTTTTCTCACTCTCACCAGTGCCGCGATCATCGCCACACTCAGCGGCTGCGGCGGCGGTGCGGGCGTTGGCTCGGCGACCACCCCGGACGCCAATCCGACCGACTCCAACCAGAACCCGATCACTTCACCCGAGACCATCACCGGTCGCGTAGCCGACGGTTATTTGCAGGGCGCGGTCGTCTGTGTCGATCTGAATGAGAACCGCGCCTGTGACGACGATGAGCCATCGGCCATCAGTGGCGAAGGCGGCATCTACGAGATCGAGCGAACGGCAGAAACCCAGAGCAAGCCCATCGTGGCCGACGTGCCGCCGACCGCGATCGATGAGGACACCAACGAACCCGTTGGCCAGGAGCTGGTTTTAAGTGCACCGGCCGAGCGACCAGAATTCATCAGCCCGATCACCACGCTGGTCCATCAGGAGCTTGAAGACAACCCAGCCCTCGATGTGGAAGAGGCCGAAGCGACCGTGAAGGAAGAACTGGGCCTGGGTGACGACGAAGACACCAGTCTGTTCACCGACTACGTCGAACAGAGTCGCGACGAAAACGCCGAGCGCCCGGAACAATTCCAGTACCTGCACCAGACCGCGCAAATCGTCGCTCGAATGATGCAGCAGATACAGGACACCATCGAAGAGGCCGTGACCGCCGAGGGCGTCGACCTGGCTGGCGACAAAGAGACCCGCAAGGCGCTGCAGCGCCTGCTGCGGGATCAGGTGCGGGCAATGTTGCCTGAGATCACCCGAGCGGTCAGTGAACAGTTGGTCGCAGAGGAAACCAGCGCCGAGAGCGAAGGTGTAGAAGCAACAGAGTTTGACCCGGATGCGATCACAATGAGCTTGCGCCCGACTTCTGTCGATGTCGACGCCAGTCGACTGCAGGCCGAGGTCAATCGACGCCCGGCACAACGCACCACAGTTGAAGAGATTCTGACAGACGGATTTTACTGGATCGACGTCGACTGTCACTCCGAGCGCGATTACGACGAGCCACAAGTGATCGACAGTGGCGCCGACGAGCGACTGGCAGACGATGAATTCACCGACTTTGAGGCCGCCAGCTTCTGCCAGGCCGAATATGGTCACATCATTCTGTCTGATAGTGGCGACTCTATCGTTGAGACTCACTTCGAGTACGACCACGAGACCGCCGGTTGGGTACAGCGAGCAGAAGACGATGACCGCGATGAGCCCGCGTACGCGCTGCGCCTGGTCGAGGGCGAGTGGACTGCCGAGCGCGGCGCCAACAGCAGCAGCGTCGAATTCACTGCGGACGGCGGCGCCATTGTCACTACCGAAGACGGCCGCATGTCGGTGTCGGCGGCCGTGCGCGATCTGACCGATCGGCCGGTGCTGCATCATCTGTGGGATCTTGGTGCGGCAGAGGACTTTTCCGCCACCAGTGAGAGCGAACTCTTTCCGGCCGATTCAAGTGCTTTTCTTTTTAATCTCAAGCGCGACGAATCGCAGCACGTGCTGTTTAACTGGTTCGACGAGCACGGTGATAGCCACTGTGAACAGTACAACGGCAACTGCAACGCGATCCAGCAACTCGACGAGCGTGGCGTCAATGCAGCCACGACACTGGACGGGCTGCTGGCCGCCGCCGCCGAGGGCATAACCCTGAGCGGGCTCGTGCACGACTATAACGGCCAGCCGATCGATGCAGAGTTGAGCACCATCGGCAATGGCAATGGCAATGGCAATGGCAATGGCAATGGCAATGGCAA
>CAZYDV010000117.1:0-16842 GCA_964646405.1 uncultured Granulosicoccaceae bacterium
CCGCAGCGGTCGGTTCCAGTCCGCGCCATCTGTCGCTCGACAGTACCGGGCAAACTTTGTACGTATCGCGCTTTATCACCCCGACGCTGCCCGGTGAGGATACCGGCAGCCCGGTTGTATCAGATGAAAATGGCGTCTATGGCGGCGAGTTGCTGGTCGTCAATGCCAGTGACCTCAGTATCACCGACACTATTGTGCTGGCGCACTCTGATCGCGTCGCATCTGAACATCAGGGCCCTGGCGTGCCGAACTATCTCGGCGCTGCAGTAATATCACCGGTGGGTGGTAGTGCCTGGCTGCCGTCGAAGCAGGATAATATTCTGGCCGGTGGACTGCGTGGTGGTGTGGGTATCACGTTTGATCAGACTGTCCGTGCCGTTACCTCGTTTGTCGATCTTAATGCATCGGCAGAAGATCTCGATCGACGCGTCGATCACGACAACGCAAGTGTCGCCGGGCACGCGGCCTATGATCCCTTTGGTGCAACGCTTTTTGTCACTCTGGAAGGCAATCGTCAGGTATCAATTATCGATACCGGTACTGCCACCGAGATTGGCAGAATTGATACCGGAAGGGCACCGCAGGGCGTGTTGGTATCCGATAATGGCAGGCGCCTGTACGTTCACAATTTTATGGACCGCAGTGTCGGTGTCTACGATATCTCGCAGATCGTTGATGCCGGTGGCACGACAGCCGTTGAACTGGCCACTGTCAATGCAGTATCGAACGAGTTGCTCGACTCGCAGGTATTGCGCGGCAAGCAATTGTTCTACGATGCCCGCGACGATCGTTTGGCCAATCTCGATTACATGAGCTGCGCCAGTTGCCACGCCGATGGTGAACACGATGGCCGAGTGTGGGATTTCACCAGCCTGGGTGAAGGATTGCGCAACACCATCACGCTCAAAGGCCGGGCTGGAATGGGGCACGGTATTTTGCACTGGACCGGCAACTTCGATGAACTGCAGGATTTCGAGGGACAGATTCGGGAGTTTGCCGGTGGCTCGGGTCTGATGGATGATATCGCTTTCAATCAGAACAGCGCGCCACTCGGCACGCCGAAAGCGGGCCTGAGTGAAGATCTCGATGCACTGGCGGCCTATATGACAAGCCTTACTGAGGTGTCGTCCAGCCCGTATCGTGCCGAGGACGGTTCTCTCACTGCCGATGCCCAGGCGGGGCAGACATTGTTTGCAGCCAATGGCTGTGCGAGCTGTCACTCCGATGTGATCTTTACTGACTCGCCAACAGCAGCGTTGCACGATATTGGCAGCATCATGGCTGAAAGTGGCATGCGTCTGGGCGGTAACCTGCCCGGGTTTGACACGCCAACGCTGCTGGGTATTTGGAACACTGGCCCCTTTCTGCACGACGGTTCGGCCGCCACGGTTCAGGACGCGATTGCAGCACACCTGAGCACCACATTCAGCAATGAGCAGCTCGATCAAATTGCAGCTTACATCGTGCAGCTTGATCAAAGTGGCGATAATACGGTACCGCCGCCGCCCGTCGAGCCGCCACCGGTGGCAGAAGTACCGTCCAACCGGGTGGCAGACGGGGCGATTGCACTGGACGGGTCACTGGGTGACTGGTCGGGGCTGACATCGTTTGGTGAAGATGCCAGCGATACCGGCAACAATAATCCGATCGATTGGCAGGAGTCCTGGTTCGCACATGACAACGCCAGTTTCTACATCGCCTATCAGGCACACGCGGCGGTCAGCGATAGCTGGGGCTATGGTATTTACATTGATGTGGACGGTGACAGAAACACCGGTTTTCGAGGATTTTCAGATGAATATCCCATCGGTGTCGACTACATTATCGAGGCGGCCGAGCTGCAGCGTTACACTGGCTCTGGCACCAACTGGAGCTGGCAGGACGTCGCAACGATCAGCCGTGCGGCCGGCGGCGATATCGTAGAGCTGTCGCTGCCGCGTGCGCTGCTGGGTGATCCAGGCTCGGTGCGAGTATTTTTCCGTGGCGACAACAACGCCGTATCCGGTGATGCAGTGGACTTTTATCCGGACGCTGCAGCAAATGTAAACGCCGATGCCGAGTCGCGCTATCTGGTCTATTCAGTGATCGAGAGCAATGGCAACACACCGCCGATTGCGAATAGTCAGTCAGTCACGGTCGACAGCGGGGCCAGTGTTGCGATCACAATTTCCGGTAGCGACGTCAACGGCGATGCACTGAGTTTTGAGATTGCCGATCAGCCGTCCCACGGCATCCTGACAGGTGTGGCACCTAATCTGAGCTATCAGCCGGATGCTGATTTTGTTGGTGCCGACACGTTTAGCTTCAATACCAGTGATGGTCAGGCGCAAAGTAATCTTGCAACAGTCAGTATCACTGTGCAGGGCGATTCACCGTCTAACGAGGTGACGATCGCGGTGGATGGCAATCTTGCCGACTGGGACAGCGTGCAATCGTTTGGTCTGGATCCCGCCGATGCCAACAACCTCAACGACACGATCGACTGGGAGCAGGGCTGGGCCGCGCATGATGCTGAAAACCTGTATCTGGCTTATCGCGGACGCGATACCCTGACCGAGAGCTGGGGCAATTCGATCATGCTGGATACCGACAATGACCGCTCTACAGGCTGGCGCGGGTTTAGTGATGAATTTGCGATTGGCGTCGACTTTGTAATTGAGGGTCGCTACCTGATGCGCTACACCGGTAACGGCAACAGCTGGAGCTGGGCGGGCGGTGATCAACTGCCCTACGGATTGCTGGGCACCGATGCTGAAGTTTCCGTAAGCAGAACTCTGCTTGGCAATCCGCAGTCGGTTAAGCTTTTCTGGCTGGGTGACAACGCAGCGGTTGGTGGCAGCACTGAGGATTACTATCCCGATGGCGTCACCGTCGCCAGCAGTGCGGTGCGCTTTTTCGACTATGCCATCGACGGCGAGGCACTGAATCGAGCACCCGTGGCCAACGGGCAGTCAATTCAGACACAGCGCGACGTGGCGTTGAATGTCACGCTCCTCGCCAGTGATCCGGAATCGGCGAGCCTGACTTATCGGCTTACCACGCAACCGGTCAATGGCTCGCTTTCCGGTACCCCGCCGAATGTGGTCTACACACCGTTGAGTGGTTTTACCGGAGTCGACAGCTTTGCGTTTGTGGCGAACGATGGTGTACAGGACAGCGCGCCCGCTGTGGTATCGATTGCGGTCACAGGCGATGTACAGCCGTCTAATGACGTCAGCAACCCGGTTGCCAGTATCACACTCGATGGCTCACTGACTGACTGGGCGGGCGTTACACCTTACCCGGCTGATCCGGCGGACATCAGCGGTGAAGGCAACCTGATCGATTGGCGTCAGGTCTGGATGGCACACTCGGCTACCACACTGTACGTGGCCTGGCAGAATGCGACGGCGGTTCAGGAACTGAGCTGGGGTCACTCGCTGTACTTCGATACCGACGGACAACTGGGCACCGGCTTCCAGGGCTTCGGCGGTGAGTTCACGGTTGGCGCTGACTACGTACTGGAAGGGGCGGAGTTATTCCGCTACACCGGCACCGGGCGCAACTGGTCCTGGGAGTCTGTCGGTTATGTGCAGCGTGCCGTGCTGGGAGATGTTGCCGAAATCGCGATACCGTTTGCGACTATTGGCAATCCGGACACCATTGAGTTTTATTTATTCGGTGACAGCATTGCCACCGGCGGCACTGCGGTAGATGTCTATCCGGATGTTGCCGCTGATGCCAGCGCGCCGAATGCGACGCGCAGATTTGGTTACAGCACGACACCCTGATCTGCAATCCGGAGCTCACCTGTGCGATGCTTGCATGGGTGAGCTTTGTTGGCAACTTTGCCAACGGTGACCACGCGCCGTTTGGCAGCTTTGATCTGGTTGAAGCCGGAGGCGCGCGGGATAATGCGTCGCCGACGCAAGCGTTGATTGGGGCTGATACACCGCCGTTTGGCGGTGTATCAACGTGAAAGGTAGTTGCCGGTCCTAAACGGCGGCTGGCATCACTTTCTGCGGCAGTGGTTTAAACATCACGTGCAGATCCACCAACCCCTGCTGTGTTTGCACCGCTTTGCGTCGGCTATGTGAAATCTCAAAACCGAATTTGCGGTAGAGCCGCAAAGCATTGTGATTATCTTCGGCAACCGCGAGTGTCAGGTGTCGAAATCCATTTGATTCGGCCCAGCTTTGCATTCTCGCCAGCAATTTGCGCCCCCATCCCTGTCCGCAGTGTGATCGCCTGATACCAATGATCAGTTCGATGTTGTCACCGCCGGCGCCGACGGTACTCGCCGCGGTGAAGCCGACCAGTTGCAGGTTGATTGTGTCTTCCAGGAACAGGATGTGGGCAAAGCTCTGCTCGGTGTTTGCCGGCCGGTTCGGTTTGACCAGTGCCTGCCTGGCTGCACCGGCCTCGAAGAGAAGTCCTTCCGATTCTGTTTGCAGGGTATTCCATAGCGTCACGAAGCGGCTCGCATCCCCTGCGATGGCCGTTCGTATAATCGTCTCGTCCATGGCTAAACGGTTGCAACCTTGATTCCATTTATGCAAAGCCGCGCAGCAATGACGCAGATGCAATGTTGCTGATTGCGCTGCCGTTGCCAGCTTGATGCTGTTGAGCTAGTCGATCGACAGTTGCTCGCGATGGACTACTGCAAACTCGATTAGCTTGTTGCGGCCAGTGATTTCCAGTTTCTCCGCGCAGTTGCGACGGTGGGCATCGACGGTACGTGGGCTGATGTCCAGTTGTCGGGCGATTTCCTTGCTGGTCTGCCCGGTCCCTACCAGCAACAGCACGCGTCGCTCGGCCGGGGTGAGCAGGCTCACCGGTGACGTGTTGGCCACAGGCGGCGTCAACGAGTTGCCACCGACCGATTGACTGGTGAAGAATTTGTCGTCGGGTAACTGCAGCGCCTGCAACATCTCGGAGATCGCATCCTCTTTGGCGAAATAGCCAGCCGCGCCGAGGTCGCGGGCGCGCTCGGCATAGCTGTGCTCGGCGTACATGGAAATGATCAGGAAACGTGTGGGCAGTGCGGTGGCCTTCAGATGTTCCAGTACCTCGAAGCCGTTCATGCCAGGCATTGATAGATCCAGTAAGGCGAAGTCAGGTTTGAGTTCGGTGACTGCCTGTACGGCGGCGTACCCGTCACCTACTTCAGCGACGATCTCGTAGCGACGACTGGCCTCAATGACTTGCCGGACACCGGCCCTGAAAAGCGGGTGATCATCTGCCAGCAGCACGCGTTCTGTTCGATGGTTTTCAATCATTGTCGTTATCCAAAGGCACGCGAATCCAGATGCGGGTACCACCCGCGGCCCGTTTGCCAATTCCCCACTGGCCACCAATTGTCACCACACGCTGGTCGATCGAAATCAGTCCCAGGCCAGGCTGCCGATCGTCGCTGTCGTCGTGTCCGCTTCCATCATCCTCAACGCTGATAAGGAGGTGGTCGGGGTGATGCTCAATCACAAACCAGCATCGGCTGGCCTGCGCATGCTTGGTGATATTGCTGATCACTTCCTGAAGAATACGGTACAGGTGCAGTTTGGTGACGGCATCAATGGCTGGTTCACGGTTGAGACCAGTGAGAGTTGTCTCAATGTAGCTGCTGGTACGAAGGCTGGCAAACAGATCGGCCACTGCGCGGTGCCAGCCCACCAGTTCCACCTGTGCCGGATGCAGCTCGTGAGACAAGCGCCGCACCGCCGCGAGCGTATCGGTCGCCAGATGTTGTGCCTGCTCGATCGCAGTGTCATTGTTCCTTGCCTGACCGAGGTAGGCCTTGATCATGACCAGATCATGGCCTATCGAGTCGTGCAGATCGCTGGCGATGTTAGCGCGTTCTTTATCCTGAAGCTGGCTGTAGTTCCGTGCCGCGGTGAGTGCGACGGCACTCAGATTTCTTTTCGCGGTATCGGCCTCGCGCGACAGAATTCTAATGCGGGAACCCAATGCCAGAGAAAACGCCAGCGCCTCCAGCGCGAGTGTCATTTCCAGCAGATGTGGGCCGAACGACAGGCCGGAGAGCACGCCTGAGCGAACCAGATAGACGAATAATCCGCCCGGTATAATAGCGATCGCCAGCGGGATAAAAATTGGCAGCGCATTTTCGTTACCGTGGAAAAAGTGATTCAGCACGACGGTCAGGGTCAGTAACATAAACAACGCAATGTTTACCAGCATCAGTGTTTGAACGATCCAGTACGGTAACACCAGGCCTGCCAGTAGAATCGCCATCGCCGCGTAGCCCGTCCACAAGACCAGACGATGATCGGCCATGTTGTCACCACCCGGGTGTAGAAATTGGCAGATAAACCGGCTGCCTGCGATCACGGCAACACCCAGAAAAATATTCAGCAGATGGTTGGACCATTCGTATGGCCAAAGATGGCGCATGCCGTATCCCGTCAGGTACAGGTCTACGCCAATCAGGCTCGATACGGCAACTGCATTAAGCGCGAAAACGCTGTCCCGGTTGATGATGGCGAGTGTCAGATTGTACAGTACGATGGCCGAGACAAAACCCAACAGTAGCGCGCGAAAAACAAGCTGTCTGTCCAATGTGGTGAAAAGCGCTTCCCGGCTATCCAGTGATAGACTCACGTTGACATACGCTGGATGCACCAGTCGCATATAGCGATGGTGTGTCGGCGAGTGTGTGTCAGATAACGCGAATGCCACCCGTGTCGTGTTGAGTGCAGAGCCGGTCGGTGCGGTGCTGTCGCCAGCGCTTGATACACGCCACTTGCCGCTATTGCTATCGCGTTCATAGAGATCGACTCGATCAATCATGTGCGACAGGATCAATACATCGGATCGCATGGTGCGTGGCAGTTGTATCCAGGTGTGGTCGCTGCCAAGCCCCGGAAAAACCTTTTGTACAGGTGGCCCGAACAGGGCGTTGGAGCAGCAGAGCGCTTCAATATCGTCGATCCCCTTGTCCAGTGACACTCTGAACTCGATCACACCGGTGTCTTGTGCCGGTGTCTGATCAGCGAATACGCAAAGTAGTACGACCAGGTAGTAGCGGCAACAGTAGTATCTTAAATGAGTGTGCACAGCCCCGGTTCTCCCTGCCAGCGATCTACTGTGCCAAGCATAAGTTGTTGGCGCGCACGGGTGAATATTCAGTTGGCGAAGATTCGTACACGTATCACAACTCATGATACTTCCACGGCACAAACGTGCTGAACTTTCAGAATATCATGTTGCGCTGAGCAGATTTCCCGTTGTTTCAAACAGTGTCTTAGACGCGCTTCTATTTCACAGTTTCATGCGGGGATACAGCAATAAATTGAATTTGTCAATCGAGCGAGAAGCCTATTGTATCTGGCGACTCTGCAGGTAGTCTCTATATAAGACTTTGGAATCATCTGGTTGATTCTAGTTCGGATGATTGATGTGATTGCTGAGTGGATGGACAGTGAAAGTCAACAGAAGCTGGCCGCTGACACCGCGTGCAGTACGGCGCTACTAAATAAGGGAACTATAATGAAAGACACTCGACTATACGTGTTACCAATTGCGCTTGGACTCGCGGTATTGACCGGTTGTGACAATCTAACCGAACGCGATGAGAACGTCACCATTACACTTGATACGTTCAATCTGTCCGGTGTTGGTCCCGATCAGAAAATCGAACTTAAAGATCGGGTGATACTGGCAACGGTCACTGGCAATCCAGCTTGTACTGCGTCGCAAACCACCCTGAACTCGCTGCTTGCCCAGGTGGATAACTTCGATGATATTGACGAGTTTCTCGATCAAATCAATCTCAATGCCATTCGCTATAGAATCGCCACTAACAACACGCAAGCCGATGCCAGTGCGTCGATGACGATGACCGACCCTGCGACCAATCAACTGGTGACAGTGGCCGCTGTCGACGTATCGGCAAACGCGCTGGTTCCCGACTTTGCCCCGCTTCCGTTTACCGATGGTGGACAAGCAGTTGTACAGCACTATCTGAGTAATCGGGATGCGAGTTTTCTCTACTGTGCGCAAGCCAGTGCGGGTGCGGAATCGCTCGATATGTCTGTCGAATTGCAATTGTCGCTAACGGTCACGGTTGATCTGCTCTAGCCAGATTTTGAAAAACCAGTACAGCCAGCCTGACCAGACTGGCACTTACCGGATCGATACTTTGGAGCGTTCGGTGATCCTTTGGTGAAGTTCCATCAGAAAATGGATAAAAACTGATGAAAACACCCAATCTCAGGACTTTGATAAAAGTTTTTTTTGCCTGCCTCCTGATCGGCGTCATGTCTGCTTGTGGCGGCGGAGGCGGTAGTAGTGACACAGGCAACGGTGGCGGAGGTGGTGACAATCAACCACCGGAAGCGCCTGGTGGTGAGTTTGATCTTATCGTCGGTACGCTGATCGGCAGTACGACGGTGCAGGGAGATATCGCGGAATTTGATTTGCAATTACCCAGTCAACCCACGGCGGACGTGACCTTCCGGATAGGTAGTTCAGACACGGCTGAGGCGATTGTTGAGTCAGTGGAAATGACGTTTACACCAGACAACTGGGATCAACCGCAAACGGTTGTGGTGCGCGGCACGAATTCGGCCGTGGTTAATGACATGCAGGACTATGTGATTGTGCTGGGTACCATCGAAAGTAGCGATACGGACTACGGCGGGCAGAATATTCGCGATGTGCCGATGAATGGAATCAGTCTGAACGTTGTAGAAATTACCGGGAGTGATGTATTGGTTTCCGGTGTCGAGACCCTGTTGCAGGTAGTCGCACAGTACAACGGTTCGGATGACCTGACCTATTCGCTGCTCAATGCCCCGGTCGGTATGATCATCGATGAGGTTACAGGCGTGATCAGTTGGACACCTCAGACTGATGGAATCGTCGCCACTGTCACGGCGTTTGTCAGTGACGGTACGCGCGATGCGCAACTGACAGCAGATCTTGCTGTTGCCAATGAGACGTCGCTGTCACTGTCGGCGTCGCCAACACGGGTTGAGGTGGATGCCGCAGCCAGCGATCTGGATGGGCTGTCGCTGAGTTCGGAACAGGTCGATCTGGCCACTACTACGATCGCGCAGCTCGATGCATTATTCAAGCTACCCGAAGATATTGAACCGGTTGGCCTGCCGTTCCGGATAAATGTTGCCTCGGTGGATGGAGAGATAACGTTGAGGCTGCCGGCACTATCGTTGCTGGACGGATTTGACGAAGAAGATATAGAACTCTACATGTACTCGCCTGACGTAATTCATGCAGAAGGTCCGCTGTGGTCGCCCACTCTTGTAGATCCGCAGTACGAAGGTGAGCTTGAAGCGCCAGTGGTCTTGACATCACTAATTCAGGCTGACGGCATCTACCAGATTGTATTGGACCGTCTGGAAGATGAGGCAGAATCATTAGAAAAGTTCGAGGGTGCGATCACAGGTGATGGTGTCAACGTCGTTGGGAGGGCGGATATCGACGATATCACCTGTGAGTTCGTGCGCAGAAGGAATTCTCTACGTTCACGACGGGTTCAGGCGTGCACCCATGCAAACAGTACCGATTTTGTTATGGCCATTCGTGATTTTCGACGCATAAACATTCAGCCGGCCGTATCGATTGAAGAGCTCGCAGGTTGGCTTTACGATGCGCAGGATTCGTTTCGGACACTGGGTCTTTCCTTCGATGACAAGATTCGTATTAAGGTGCACACGCTTAAACCAGGGCTTCTGGGCTATGTTTCGGGTAGGGAGAACTTCAGATTTCTGCACTTGACATCACGCAGCGGGAATAAGACTTCATTCCAGGGTACAGCTGTGCACGAGTATTTTCACCAGGCTCAGGCCAGAACGAAAGTGCTGGGAAAAACCAATATACTCGCCGCAGCCCAGACAGACAGGCGACTGTGGATCATCGAAGGTCTGGCAAGATGGTTTGAGGACGACCTATTCGATTCTCTCGATACGTATCAGCGTAAGGAAAGGCCGCCGTTACGCAGAATTCTTGAAGCCGGGTTTGCTGCTGAGGAGGGCAAGTTTATCAAACGACCTTACGCCAGATTCGGCCTCTGGAAACTGATCGATGAACATTGTGGCGGGTTCACGGGAACACTCAAACTGGCGGATATCCTCAATGCAGATCTAAGCGGGGATTCGTTTGCGAGTAAGCATCTGGATGCATTGCTGGCAGGTGCCGACTGCAACTTTACGACAGCGCTTGGCGTGGACAATCAATCTTCAATGAGTGCACTGTTGGCCAACTACCAGTACGCCACGCTGGTAGCCAATGACATCTCTCTGATTGACAGCAACGAGAACCGCAACGAGTACAATTTTGCAAACTCGCCAAGAAAAATCGAATCAGACTGGTGGTCACCCTTGTTGTCACCTGAGTTTGTCGGCGAGCGCGGATCGCTGTTTGGTCCGTATCAATTACCACCCACCGGGGCAATGCATTTTACGTTGGCAGGCAGTGACAGCCCGGTGCCCGAGATGAAGGAGGCCTATTTGCTGGTAGACGCGCCACAGGGCACGCCAGTGGCTGTTTCAGTGACCAGTTCCAGTCCGGACTTTCGGGGCGATGCGCTAACGCCTCTTCATGGTCAGCCGCATATCGGGTTCAATTCCGCCGATGTGGATGGTTTCAACTACGACTTCAATGATCGGATCCCTGAGCTGTCGGTGTCGGTGATCAACCCCAGCACGACGAGCAGGGTTCCCATCCGTATCGGGTTTGGCCTGCAGTTCAGGGACGGCACTTATAGTTGGTCCAGCTCAACGCTTTGTCAGGAGGGTGATGCTTCCGGACCCTACAACCGCACCTGGCTCACGGGTTTGACCATCGACGGCGATGACCTGCGAGGTACGATTTACTTTCATGCTTGTCCCGGGGGAGGGCGAGCGGCCTACTCGTTGAGCGGCGTGCTCGATTCAGATAGTGATGTGTTCGTGGTGAGTGGCCAACTGACTTCATCCCGTGGCCCGCTGGCTGAGACTGTGCCAGATAGCGCGATATTTACGCTGTCTAATGGTGCGGCACCGTCGCCTAACTTCGCCCGGTAGAACAACAGCGTCCCGGAGCCCGGGGCGCTTCAGTTGTGAGATTTTTTAACGTGCGCCTTTGCCGAAAAGCACAACCTCGGCGGTCTGACAGATAATCATGATGTCTAGAAACAGCGAGTGATTCTTAATATAGAAAAGATCAAACTCCTGCTTTTGTTCTGAGTCGGTGAGTGAGGCGCCGTAGGGGTAACTCACCTGCGCCCAGCCGGTTATACCGGGCTTGACCGCGTGCCGCTCTTTGTAGTTGTCGATCTGTTCAGACAGGCTTTCTACAAATTCGGGCCTTTCCGGACGTGGACCAACAAAGCTCATGTCACCTCTGAGCACATTGAGAATCTGTGGCAATTCGTCAATGCGTGTCTTGCGCATGAAGGCTCCCATGCGTGTCACTCGGTTATCCTGCTTGGTCGCCCATTGTGCAACGCCATCCTTTTCGGCATCAACGCGCATGCTGCGAAATTTCAGTACTGAAAACGGTCTGCCCAGATAGCCCACGCGTATCTGATCATAGAATACTGGCGCTGATAGTCCTTCCTCAAGCTTGATTCCAATGATCGCAAGCAACATGAATGGCCACGTGAAGCTCAGGATGGCCAGGCTGACAATGATATCGAATACTCTTTTTAGAGCGTTGCGCCACGCGCTTTGCCTGAATCCATCAGAAAAGATCAGTGAGTCCAGTCGAACGATGTCGAGGGGTAATTTACCCTGTTCGCGTTCGAAGAAGACCAGGATATCGATCACTGCGATGCCCTGGAGTTTGCAATTGAGCAACTCTCGCAAAGGCAGTCCCTGACGACGTTCGTCGGGCGCGACGATAATCTCGTCGATGTCGTGCTCGATGCAGAATTCGGGCAGTGGGCGGTCGGGTTTGATCAGTAGACGTGCGTCAATCCGGGTGTCAGGATCAGTCTCCACCGGGATAAAGCCGACAATCTCAAAACCCCGGCGATCCACTTTGCGCCGCAGGCGGTCGATAATGGTTCGCGCCCGATTGCCCGCACCCATCACCAGCACGCGTACCTTGTGTTCGTCCTTGTCCACGTAGTAGAGAAAAAGCGGTCGCAGCAGGCTGACCAGCACGAATGATATAATCAGGGAGATGCCAAATACGCCTCGCCCCATGTGCAGTGGAGGCACGACGTAATAGATCAGCGTGAGCAACGCACCGCCAGCCAGAAATCCAGAGATTGATCTTAAAAGCACGCCACTGAAGCCGCCGCGGAATCGAGCCTGGTACAGACCCATTGCCATCATGGTTAGCGGTATCACCGCACCGAAAACCATCGCCGACAGGAGGGGCGCCTGAAAGCTGTTTTTCTGCAGCGCGCTCGACGTGATCCACTCTCCATCGTAGCGGATATAGACTGCAATACAGACAGCCAACACGCACAGCGCCGACTCGAAAAGCGCCAGCAGCAGGAAAGGCACGCGAAGGTGCATTTTGAAGAGTTTAAGTGTCGTCAAGGTGTTTGAGTTGTTTTTTCGCCCACGGTTTGACGGCCGAGCAAGCCGATACTTGAGTGTGGCTGTACGATGCGGCGCAATATTGCTGACTGGTCCGGACTATTCAGGTAGGGGCGAGAATATCGCCCAGGCTGCAGTAACAAGCGGCATGCGAGATATCGTCCATTTTGTGGATAGTCCAGTCTCGCCGAGTATCACCGTCTCAATATCAGTAGAAGCCTCGTGGATCGCGGTGAAAGCATCGAGTGCGTCACGTTTGGTCGGGGATGATCTGCCGGCAGAAAACGGCGATCTCTCGCAGTGCGGCGATCGTCTCAGGTAATTCCGGATGGGCGTGCCAGCCATGCACCAGACCCGGCCAGACTTTGATCTCTATGCTGCCGCCTGCCGCTTGGCACGCGTGGGCAAACGCGATGCTTTCATCGTGCATGGTCTCCAGCGAGCCCACGTGCACCAGCATCGGGGGCAGATCTGCGAGGTCTCCAAACAGCGGCGAAATCAGCGGATCGCGCGGATCGGCACCAGCGGCGTAGTAGCCGGCCATGCGATCGAGATAGGGTTTAGAGATAAACGGGTCATCGGCAGCTCGGGTCTGAAAACTCTCGCTGCTTTGGGTCAGATCCAGCCAGGGACTCAGTGGTATGGCAGCCGCGGGTAACGGTAGTCCGGCGTTGCGCAGGGCCAATAGTGTGGCGACAGCCAGTCCGCCGCCGGCAGAAATTCCGCAGATTGCGATGTTGCCCGCCGCTATGCCTTGTCTGAGCAGCCACTGGTAGCCATTGACGGTGTCCTCCAGTGCGGCGGGATAGGGGTGTTCCGGTGCCAGTCGATAGCTGAGCGACAGGCAGCGTGCGGCGCAGGATCGCGCCAGTGCCGCCACACCCGAACGGCTGGCCGAGATGGAGCCGCGGTAGTAACCACCCCCGTGCAGAAAAAGGATGGTCCGCCTGGGACGGGCATTGTCGGCCTGTACCCATTCACCGCTGATCCCTTCGGCCTCGACTGGCGTAACCGAGATGTCGTTAGGCAATGGACTGGACGCGCGTCGCTGAGTTTCTGTTCGCAGTTGTGCCACGGATTTATCCGGTGAGTACGGATTGGCTCGCATTGCAGCGATATGTTGTTTCAGCGCATCGCTTTGCATATCAGGTGTCCCGGGTTGAAATGCAGTTCAGAAGTTAGTCACACGCAAGCTTATTTTGCATGCTTGTACTCGATGATGCGAGCCGGGAGAGTGGACGAACTGGCAGCGATTGTTCGGCAATTGGGTGTGCAGTTACGTATTATCGCACTCATACCATAGCTGACATCGGCTGCGATGGCGCGTTCGTGCCGATTGCATGAGCGCTGTCGGCCCCTAAACTGGACTCAAAGTGCCTGTCATCGTTGCTTAAAGTCATCACGCCATTGGTCCGCAGTATCGTCACCGAAATCGTTCAGCTTTGCGGCGTTTTGCTGCGCCTGCTGACTCCGGTGATTATTCTGATTCGCCTGCTGGAGCTGCTCGGCGTGATCGATTGGCTCGCCGAAGTGATGCTGCCGATGATGGCCATGCTCGGCTTGCCTGCATCGATGAGCATTGTGCTGGCGACGGGGATGATCACCAGCATCTATCCGGCGCTGGCTGTATTCTTCACATTGGCACCCGGCGAGACCTTGACCGTGGCGCAGGTAACGGTGCTCGGTAGCATAATCCTGCTTGCACATGGCCTGCTGATGGAAGGGCGTGTTGCCCAGCAGGCGGGCGTCAATTTTTGGTTTACTGTGGCAGTGCGTTTGTTCGGGGGTTTATTGCTTGGCTGGTTGTTGCATCAGTTCTTCGAGCTTACTCAGTGGTTGCAGCAAACCAGCCACAGCCGCTTGCTGATTATTCCGACCAGTGACACGCACCTCGACTGGCTGCTGGCTCAACTGCGCGGATTGCTGATGATCATGGGGGTGATTGCGCTACTGGTTTGCCTGTTGCGACTATTGCGTTGGCTCGGTATAGAACGGCTGATGATAGTCTTGTTGCGTCGTCCGCTGGCGCTGGTAGGCATTGGACCTGCCGCCACTCCGCTGACCATTGTCGGGATCACCCTGGGGCTGACATTCGGTGCAGGGATATTGATTCGTGAAGCCAGGGCCGGCAGGATACCACCGCGGGACATCTGGGCTGCGATGACACTGCTCGGTGTTTGTCATAGTATTATTGAAGACACTATCACCATTATGTTACTGGGTGCGCACATCGGTGGTGTACTGTGGGCGCGCGTGCTGTTTGCGTTTGTCTACTGTGCACTGCTGTTCTGGTTATTGCGATCGCGATCGCATGTATTCTACAACCGGCACATGGTACAAAATGAAACAACATCCGCCAGCGGATAGGCAATGCGCGGTCCGCTGTTGTACCCGCGCTGCAACACAATGGGCTTACAGGTGACGTCAATGTCTATTGAAAAACCTGGTGTGCTCGCACTCTGGCACGATTGTGCATCCCCACATCACCCCGAGTTCGAGCACTGGTATCAGACAGAGCACCTGTTTGAACGCCTGAGCATCGATGGCTTTTTGCGCGGCAGGCGCTATGTCACCTGTGGCGAGGGACCAGAGTTCTTCACCTACTATGAAACCCGTAGCGCTACGGTTCTACAGTCAGCCGGTTACCTTCGACGGCTGAACAACCCGACCGATATGACCCGTCGTGTAATGTCTGGCATGTTTACCAACATGAGCCGAACAATCTGCGATGTGATCGCACGGGCCGGTCGCTTTCGAGGCAGCTATGCGTGCACGCTGAAATTGAATGTGGTGCCCACCGCCCAACAGACTGGCACACTGTTGGAATCACTGGCCGGCGATTGCGGTGTGGCCAGAGTGGAACTTTGGACTGCGGTAGATATTCAGGGGCAACCATCGACCACCGAAGAGAGAATGCGTGGCGGTGACAGTAGAATTGTCGCTTGCGTGCTGATTGAAGTGCTCAGAGAGCGCGATTTGTCCCAGGTGGCTGATCTGGTTGCACAGGTGCTGTCGGTTGACGTTGAATGCGGGTTTTACCGACTGCTGTGCGAACTCGAAACAGAGAATAGTCCGGGTCAAAGCGCCTGATGATCTGGTTGATTCAATCGATCTTGCCCTTGTAGAGTCGCTCGCTGCTCCAACGTTTGGCTTGCGCTGAGTTACAATCGTGGCCAACGACTGATACTAAACGATCAACTCTGTGGAACTGACATGGCGAAAGCATACTGGGTAAGTGTTTATCAGGCGATTCACGACGAAGCCAAACTGGCTGCGTATGCGAAACTCGCAGCGCCGGCGGTAGAGTCATTTGGCGGGAAGTTCATTGCCCGTGGTGTCGCGGCCCATGCCTATGAGGCCGGCGTTAAGCAGCGCACGGTGCTGGTGGAATTCGAGTCACTCGAAAAAGCCGTCGCCTGCCACGATAGCGCAGCCTATCAGGAGGCACTAAAGGCGCTCGAAGGTGGCGTCACCCGCGACTTGCGCGTCGTCGAGGGCGTCTAGTCCGCCTCGTCGGCTAGCGCTCCGACGCCTGCCGCAATCGGGCCTCAACGCGTAGCGCACGAATCGACGGCTCGTCGATTATCTCGGGGTAGAGTCCGCAGAGTCGGGCCACCTCGGTTGCGTGTGGCTGGCAGCTCGCCTCAAGCCTTTCGCGCCTCGCCGGTTGTAATCCCTGCAGCATTAAAAGCCTTGGCGACTGGCGATCGATATAGCGCGTACACAGCGCTTCGTGATCGGAGTCGGGCCAGTCCTCGCGCAGCAGAAAGGGTGGAAAGTTCACATCGTGCGGCTCGCGCCGGTCAAACCACATCGCTTTGCGGTTGGTGCTGGCGCGCTCGGCAACCAGGCTCTCCAGTCGGTAGTTGACCGGTGGCAGGCGTGCGGTGATTTCAGCGTCGGTTTTCTGAATCGACATAACCGAATCGGGTAGTGCGGTCCAGTCGGCGCGGCTGGGGAATTTTTTCATGCCGTCTTCACTGGAGCACGAGAATATCAGTGCCAGTGGCGATTGGTCTTCGCGATCCAGCAACCAATACTCGAAACAATCCGTGGCGGCAAACGGCAGTTCCACCTCTGCCAGAAAATCCAGCATCTCGGCGAGTTTTGGATCTGCTACATCATCTGCCAGTTTGTCAGGATTGGCGTTTCGCGATTTGATTTCGCTGCGTGTGAGCCGGCCCACTCGGATGTGACTGCGTTTCACGTATTGAATTTCCCAGTTCAGGCCATCCATCGTCAGGGCGCGATAGGTTTCTGACTCGGCGATTTGTACTTGCCCGGAGTAGGGTGGTGTCAGTTTTTCGGAATAGGTTTTTATCATTATCTGGAGGCAACTGCCGGCTGAATTAGTTTA
>CAZYDV010000118.1:0-16837 GCA_964646405.1 uncultured Granulosicoccaceae bacterium
CCCGCTCGGTGGACGATCTGGCACTCGCCTGGTCGGTGATGAGTGGGCACGCCATGCCTGAGACACAAGAGACTGATTTCAAGTTCGCCGTCTGGGGCACTGCTGCCAGCACTTTGCCTGTCAGCGCTGAAACCGCAGCCGTGTTCAAATCCGCCATTGAACCGCTAAAATCCGCCAGCCTATCAGTATCGAATACGGACTTCTCTGCGCTTTTCAATCCCGACGTCTATGCCTGCTTCGGCGAGATTATGGGATACGAAACCGGCGCGTTGATGCCTGCGCCAATTCGCCTGTTGACGCGATTGACAGGAAAATCAGCGGCGCGACGCTCGCCCAATTTTCTCAAACATGTTCACACGGGATATCGTCGCGATCAAAAACGGTATCGCCAGGCTCTGACGAATCGGGAGAATTTGCAGGCAACGTTCGAATCCAGTTGGGCGGGTCTCGATGCGCTACTGATACCCGTGTGCGGTGTGCAACCGTTTGTTCATCAGATGCCGCACCGGGATCACGGCGGACTGCGCGACTACCATTCTACGTTCGATCCGGGTGGCGTACGCGTTGGATATTTTGACGCATTGACTGCATTTACAGTACCGGTGTCATTGATGGGGAACCCGGTTGTGACCATACCGCTGGGCCTTGACACCAATGGATTGCCAGTCGGCGGCCAGTTGATCGGGCGGCATGGCGGTGAGGTGGCGCTTTTGGAATTGGCCGGGAAAATTGCCTCAGCCTTGCCAGGCTTACACAACCCCTATCTGCCCGTCTGAACCCAGTGCACCAGACCCGGTGGCTGCAAGGGGCTTACTACCGGCAATCTATCCTGTATCGGTGGCACCCGAATCAATCGGTTCGGGCAGCCAGGGACTCAAGGTAAGCACGGGCCTGTGTCGGTGTTTGCAGGCGCACAAAACGGATGTGTGAATACTGCGGATCCTGCATCATCGCTTCGTATTTTCGTCTGTTCTTACGATAGCTTTTAACACACCACCAGATAATCGAGTCACGGCTGAACATTCTGGAGAAGCTCTCACGGTTTCCAGTACCCGGCCAGAGCTCATCGCCGGATATTGATCGGCTCAACGCCCGCGAAATCGAATGATAAATCGTTCTGGTAAAATGGTAGTCAAGCCAGACGACGATATCTACCTCGCGCCACTTTATTGCAATGGTGCGGGTGTAGTTTCCATCCAGTACCCAGGCTGGCGCACTCAGATGTGATTCAAGCGTTGGAAAAAAGACCGAATCCGGTGATTCTGACCATTCAGGCCCCCAGAACACAGCGTCCATTTCGATACAGGGAACGTCAAGCCCGGCGGCGAGCTCTCGCGCAAACGACGTCTTACCACTTGCACTGGTACCCACGACGTTGATTTTCATACAGGGATTCTACCCTACGAGCCCTGCCTTACACGCTCGCGCCACGCGATATACAAACCGGCCAGCACCACCAGCGCTGCACCTGTCCAGGTCCATTGATCCGGCAAACTGCCAAACACCAAAAAGCCCATGACCGTGGCACCGAGCAACTCGGTATACTGAAAAGGGGACACCACCGATACCGGTGCACACTGCACGGCTTTGATCACCAGAAATTGCGACAGCGCGCCCATCGCCCCCAGTATCAAAAACAAGCACAGGTGCCATAGTGAATCGGGCCACTGAAAATACCACGGCACAATGAGACTCGTCACCACACTTGCCACCAGAGCGGTAAACACGATCAGGGTCTCGGGGCGATCGACTGCGGTCAGCTTACGGGTGTAGATCTGATAGAACGCAAACGCGAGCGCCGATCCGGCGACCAACAGATTACCGGTATTGTTC
Organism: uncultured Granulosicoccaceae bacterium; assembly: GCA_964646405.1. Classification (GTDB taxonomy): domain Bacteria; phylum Pseudomonadota; class Gammaproteobacteria; order Granulosicoccales; family Granulosicoccaceae; genus CAKZSB01. Next base: position 1,834 of record CAZYDV010000118.1, read on the forward strand.
AACGCGGGATCGGGCCGAATGATGATCAGTGCGCCGATCAGGCCCACCAGTATTGCCTGCCAGCGATGCCAGCCGACTCGCTCACCCAACAGTGGCACCGCAAGGGCTGTGATCAGAATCGGCCCGGTCATCATGATGGCCGATGCGGTGCCGAGCGTGACCAGCGGCAGTGCTGAAATAAAACAGGCGTTAGAGATGAACATCAGCCACGAACGCGAAAACTGCAGCCGATAGTTCTGGCTGTGGAACAGTCGCCTGCCGAGCGTGGGCCAGAACACCAGGATCACGCAAAGCAGATGCCCGGTAAAACGTGCCCAAATCACTTGCACAATATGAAATTCGAGCGCCAGCGTCTTGGCAATCGCGTTCATCACGGGGATCGCAAGCACCATGGCGAGCAGCATAAAAAAAATGCCGCGCAACGGCTGGGGCTGAACAGAAATCGGACACTCCACAGAGGCGGGGATCAGAGGTAAGTGTAGCCGTTCGAGGCCCTGGTGTGCACCACAACGCCAATCAGCGTGAGCCAAAGAGCGCCCGTCAGAACGATAATATCAGCCCAAATAAGCCGTTGACCATGGCTAAACTAGTTGCATATACTGCAATCATCACAGAACGTTCACAGTCTGCTCATTTCAATTTGCACCGACTCTTACTGGTGCGGGCAGCGATCTGAACCACCACTGCCGATCGCACGCGCTCGGCACCGCTATCGGATCATTGCAACCATGGCCTACGCCCAGGCAAAGCAACTGGACAGCGACGCGATTCCGGTCATCGACATCACGCCTCTGCGCGACGGCAGCGACCCGTCCAGCGTCGCCGAAAAATTACACGCCGCCAGCCAGGGTCTGGGGTTCATTTACGTCTCGGGCCACGGCATCGCACCAGATCTAATCGAATCTGCTCGCCGCGATGCGTATCAGTTTTTTCGCGCTGCAGACACCGACAAAGCCGATATCGTCGTCTCATCAAGCCACCGCGGCTGGCTCAAGCCAGGCGCATCCAAGATGCACGACAATGCCCGCGCCGACTTAAAAGAAAGCTTTATCTGGGGCTACGAGTCGCAGGGTGAGGCACTGACCGATCACTCGTTGCGCGGACCGAACCAATGGCCGTCGTTCGTGCCACAACTGCAATCCAGTGCCATGAATTATTTCGAAAGCGCACACCAGGTTGCCCACCACCTGATGCGCGGCTTCGCACTGGGGCTGCAACTGGATGAACAGTTCTTTTTGCAATCGGCACAACGCCCGTTGAGTCGAGCATCATTCGTCTACTACCCGGCGCAGCCACCAGAGCTTGGCGAACAACAATTCGGCGTCGCGCCGCATACCGACTTCGGCGTGCTGACGGTGCTGTGTCAGGATGACACGGGCGGCCTGCAAGTCGAAGACATCAACGGCGAGTGGATCCATGCGCCACCGATCGATGGCACGCTGGTGGTCAACGTGGGTGATTTATTGTCGCGCTGGACCAACGGTGCCTACAAATCCACCCCGCACCGAGTGGTGAATACATCCGGTCGCGAGCGCCTGTCGCTGGTGCTGGCGTTCGACCCGAACCCGGAGACACTGATCGATTCATCGCAGATCTTTGGCGCGGCTCAAACCGCCAAAGAGGAGCCGATCACCTGTGGCGACTACCTCACCTGGCGCTTTGGCAAAGCATTTTCCTATCGGAGCAAGACGTGAACCTGACTGAGGCGCTACCCGGCAATCGGGCAAACCACGCGCCACCCAATGAAGATATCGATCAGGCGATTGGTGCCGCGTTGCGCAACCTGCGCGAGGAGCGCGCGCTGTCGGCACGCCAACTGGCGCAACAGTCCGGTGTGTCCGCCGCCATGATCAGCCGCATCGAAAGCGGCCAGGTTTCCCCTTCCATCTCCACCATGACCGCACTGAGCAACGCACTGGAAGTCCCGCTGGTCAGTCTGTTCAGAGATACCGGCTCAGAGCGCGCCGACTACACCCTGGTCAGGAAAGGTGATGGACTTAAATCCACACGAATTGTGGGCGATCATATTCATCACTATCGCAACCTCGCCCATCACCGGCGCCGCGATCTGCAGTTCGAGGCACACCTGGTTACGCTCACACAGCAACAGGCGGCGCTGCCGGTCTATGTTGGCCATGGTGTCACCTTTATGCACGCGCTGTCCGGCCGTGCACGCTTTGAGTACGGCAAGCAGAAAATTCTGCTTAGCGAAGGTGACAGCCTGTCACTGGATGCCGAGCTGTCGCACGGCTGCACTGAAGTGCTGACGCCAGAATTCGTGTTTCTGTCGGTACAGGCCGAGAGTCGCCGCTAGTGTTGTCCAGCGCAAGCCCAGCCATCAACCCGGCTCTGCAGCGCCAAAGGCAACGCGAGCGGGCTACCGACTGGACCTTGTTCATCATCGGTTTCGGGCTGATCGCGTGGCTGATTTACGTTGGCGCCACATCGATGGGCTACAACTGGCAATGGTATCGGGTGCCGCGCTATTTCTATCGCATCATCGATGGCGAGCTGATCTGGGGTTCGTTGATACGCGGTTTGCTGGTGACGCTTGAAATCACAGCCTGGTCGATGCTGATCGCACTGCTGGTAGGTCTGGTCACGGCACTGTTGCGCTTGTCTCGCTCTTGGTCCGGACATCTGTTGTCATCTATTTATCTGGAACTTATTCGCAATACACCGCTGTTGGTGCAGATGTATCTGTTCTACTTCGTGCTGTCCCCCATCCTTGGTATCGATCGATTCTGGACCGGCGTTTTGTGTCTGGCGTTTTTCGAGGCGGTGTTTATTTCGGAGATTATTCGAGGTGGCATTTTGTCCGTTCACAAGGGGCAGTGGGAAGGCGCGGCATCACTCGGGTTACGCAACTGGAAAGTCTATGCGCTGGTGGTGTTGCCACAGGCGGTGCCGATCATGTTGCCACCGCTGACCTCGGCGGTGGTCAACCTGATCAAGAACTCGGCCATCGTCTCGACCATTGCCATCTTCGACTTAACCAATGAAGGTCGCAATGCGATTGCAGACACTTTCATGAGCTTTGAAATCTGGTTTACCGTTGCCGCAGTCTATCTTGTTATGACAATCAGTCTTTCAGCTTTTGCGGCCTGGCTGGAAGTGCGCGTACAACGACGTGTAGCGCGTGCCTGATCTGTCTCGCTTTCTCCGCACATCTATGAGGACGAATTGATGAAATTGCTGAAAAAACTGTTAACTGGCGTGGCACTCGCGGCGATGGCCACGGTGACCCCGGTCAACGCCGACAGCGTGATCGAAGAGATCAAAAAGCGCGGTAGCCTGCGCGTGGGCATGTCTACATTTGTGCCGTGGGCAATGCGAGACAAAAACGGCGAGCTGATCGGTTTTGAAATTGACGTGGCCAAAAAGGTGGCCGCCGATATGGAGGTCGAAGCCGAATTCGTCCCCACCGCATGGGACGGTATTATTCCTGCTCTGCTGGCCGGCAAGTTCGATGTGATCATCGGCGGTATGTCGATCACCCCGGCACGCAACCTGACGGTCAACTTCACCGACCCGTATGCCCACTCGTCACTGGGTGTCATGGCAAGCAAAAAGGCGGCTGACGGGCTGGCCTGGCCGGAAGACTACAACAGCAGCGATGTCACCTTCGTCTGCCGCCGTGGCGCCACACCCTGCACGTACATTCAGAACACCTTTCCAAAGGCCACGCTGCGCCAATTCGACGATCAGGGTCAAACGCTGCAGGAAGTTCTGAACGGCAACGCACACGCGATGATCTCGTCACAGCCATTACCGGCGCACACAATTTTCGACAACCCCAATGCCGCCTTCGCCCCCACCACCGACAAAATCGAGCCCGGCAACGAAGCGTTCGCCGTACGCAAGGGTGATATGGATGCGATGAATTTCTTCAACAACTGGATTCTGGTCAACAAGGCCAACGGCTTTCTCGACGCGCGCCACCAGTATTGGTTCGGCGGCCGCGACTGGGCCGACCAGATCGCTAAATAGCGTCGCGAGATGTGAATCGGCACCGGGCTCGCACGCTAGCCCGGCTGTCGATTTGCCCTTGACGCCCAATCCCGACAGGCACACATGTATCCGGATCCGGACAGACCACGCAAGGCAGGCACGATCGATGTCATCATCGTCTGCGTCGTGCTCGCACTGGTCTACTACCTGTGGAGCAATGTATCGAATGTACTGGTCTACAACTGGGACTGGAATTTCGTACCCAGTGTCATGTTTGTGCAGGATCAGGACAGCGGCTGGTGGCGTCCCAACGTACTGCTCGAAGGATTATTGACGACGCTGCGCCTGTCGATCTGGGCGATGCTGTTTGCCTGCGTGCTGGGTTTGGCACTGGGCGTAATGGCAACCCGCAAGCGCCTGTTGCCACGCCTTGCCTCACGCGCCTATGTCGGACTGATTCGCAATGTGCCGCCGCTGGTATTCATTTTTGTTTTTTACTTTTTTATCTCGTCACAGCTCGTGCCGGCGCTGGGTATCGATAGCTGGGCGCGTGAACTGGGCCCACAGGGTCGCAGCATCATGGGTATTGTGCTGGGGCCACCGGATCTGCTGGAGAACCTGATCTCCGGGGTGATTTGCCTGGCGATGTACGAGGCGGCCTATATCGCAGAGATCGTTCGTGCCGGCATCCAGTCAGTACCGACGGGCCAGAGTGAAGCGGCGACTACCGTCGGGCTGGGTCCATGGCAATCGTTTCGCTATGTCGTTCTGCCCCAGGCCCTGCACGCCGTAATGCCACCGATGGCCAATCAATTCATTCTATTGATCAAAAACAGCTCAATTGTCTCACTGATTTCGATTCAGGAGCTGACCTTTATGGGTACCGAGATCGCCGTATCGACCGGGCGGCGATTCGAGACATGGATACTGGTCGCCGTGATGTATTTTGTTTTGTGCTACGGACTGGCATTGTTGTTTGCGCGCTGGGAGCGCCGCAGCCGCCAACAATTCACCTGAGTGTCACTTAAGTGTTCAACACCAAACAGAAGACTACGCCATGAGTGCCTGGATAGAAATGATCAGCGATGAAAACGCTGACGACAATCTACTGGAGACACTCAAACTCGCGCGCACGCCACACGGCACCGTCGACAACGTCATGCGCGTTCACTCTTTAAGGCCCAGCACAATGAAGGGCCATGTGGTGTTGTATCGCGCTGCCCTGCACGACGATGCCAACACCCTGCCCACCTGGTTCCAGGAGACGATATCCTCCTACGTGTCGATACTCAATCGCTGCCCCTATTCGCTGGCTAACCACTGGGCCAACGCACGGCATTTGATCGGCGACAACGAACGCGCGGATGCTATAGAAGCCGCACTGCAGAACGACGCGCCCGACCAGGCGTTTACCGGCGCCGAGCTCGCAGCAATGCAGTACACGCGGAAGCTCACCCTCTTGCCTGCCGAGATGATTGAGACCGATGTCACCGATTTGCGAGACGCGGGTTACAGCGACGGCGAGATTCTGGAAATCAATCAGATTGTCGGCTATTTCAACTATGTGAATCGCCTGTTGAATGGCCTTGGCGTGACGACCGATGGCGACATCGTTGGCTATTACACCCAGTCGGAGTGATACCCTCATGAACCAGACTCAGAACAACGAACTGACCACCGTTCCATCCTGCGCACAATCCCTGCTGCAGGACTGCGTCGGCGCCGCTGCCGGTGATCGCCTGCTGATTGTCGTTGAACCCAGTGGCATGGGTTACTATGACGACGAAGCGCCGAAGGTCATCGCCGCTGCAGGCCGCGCACTGGGCATGAAAGTCTACGAGACACAGGCACCCGCCGGTATCTCCACACCCGATGATATGGCGCCATTTCTCGATACCCTGCACGGATTTGATCACGTCATATTCTTTGCCCGCGTTGGCGATCAAATTCGATTTTCAATTTCTGATGCCTTACCGCCGGCCACGATGGTCTACACACTTGGTCGAGACACGCTCGAGTCAGCATTTGGCACCGCCTGCCACAAGGGCTTGTGCGAAATTCGCGACGCCATTGATACCGCATTTGATCAGGCCACCGAAGTTCGCGTCACCTGCCCGCGCGGCACGGACTACAGCGGTCTGGTACGGCACGTACAACATCCGGTAGAAGTCGGCGTCAAACGCTTCCCGATGCTCGTGCCAAGGCCGGTACCGGCGTTGGGCTTCGAAGGTAAAATTATCTTAAGCCGCTTTCTGGTCGGTACCGGCTCTCGCTTCTACGAGCCCTACTATCTTGCGCTGGATTCAGACGTTGCCGCGATCGTCAGGGACAATCGCATCGTGCGGCTTGACGGCGATGATCGCGAAGTACAGAAAGTCACGCATCACTATGAGCACGTCTCGCAATTGTTCGGCATCGATCCGTGGTATATCCACTCATGGCACGCAGGTATCCATCCGGCCTGCGAGTTCAATCAGGACGCAGCCAGCGACATTCTGCGATGGGCTGGCAGCGCATTCGGCAGCCCGCGCATACTGCACTTTCATACCTGCGGCAACTATGCGCCGGGCGAGATATCCTGGAACATTGCCGACCCGACGGTCTATCTGGACGACGTCGCAATCTGGCAGAACGGCTACCTGTGTCCTGATCGCCTGCCAAAGGGCGGCGCCTTGTTGCAGCGCCACCCACGGCTTGCTGCGTTGTATCAGACCCCACACCGAAATATTGGTTTGAATGGCTAGATATTAGTGCGCATTCTAAAAAAAGTAGTCGTTGCGGCCGCGATGTCAGTGGCAATTTGCCTGGCGTCATTTACCACCCGGGCAGAGGATGCTATGGAGCTTGAAATCGACCACGTCATGATGCCGGTGTATTTTAATAACGCCTTCATCGAATCAATCGAGCAGGTATGGCAACAGAGAAATAGAGGAAACGTCCACAGCCAGCCACAAAACGATTTCTTCAAAGGTGTCTATCTGCAGAGCAAGAGTTTTTACGTTGAATATCTCTCGACAGTGGAAACACAACCCTACTGGAGCAATGCCGTATTTTTCATTGTCCCCGAGAAGTACTGGGATCACTACGAAAACCCGGCAATTCGAAACGAACATTTCCTGGTGCCATTTTTTGGCAGCGGCTATCAGCTCGTCAGCCCCGACTTTCCCTACCTGAATCGCATCAATGCCAAAGATGAAACCTACGACGGTCTGCAAATACTGATCTCCGCGGCACTAGAAAAAGAAATCCGGAACATCGGCGGCCAGAAATGGTCACTGCCAGCCAATGGTAAGTTGCGAGTGCATGACGGACTTGCGCATTTGCATGATATTGTTGTTATTGATGAAGAATCGAAGTTAGTAGCGCCCTTGTTCGAAGCCAATCCGGTGCTGCGCGATTTTTTCTAGCACCAACCCGACCTTGTGGGAAGAGACCCCCGGTCCCTGAACACGCACAGGATGAGCGCCACAAGTTGGAGTACAGGCTTTAGCCGCCTTTTTCACCAGCCACGAAAACAAAACCCAAACAGCAGTGTCTACAAGGCGCTCGACACACCCTGCAATTTTTCGACTGTCTCCGGCGAGACGTTCGCCACGCCCCCGTAGGTCGGCGCAAAGCTTGCGCAGCTTGCGTGCCCGACAAAAGCCGTAAGAGTGTGGGAAGAGACCCCGGGCCCCTGAACAAGCGAGCCAGGAACCCTACAATTCCAGCAAATACGGCACGCTATCCTGCAGTAATTCGACTAGTTCCGAATCCATGTATCTGTAGTCATCCGGTATATCGAGCACGTGGATTTTCTTAAATTTCATCGCCCCCGGAAATTCCGCACAAAGCCTTTGTTTGTGCTTTTTGCTCCATCACCATAACAACATCAGCCCACTTCACATCGGCTGAAGTGACTGTTCGTCGGGCATCACGCGTGGTGCCACGCGAGCGCGCAGATATCTCCGGTTGCATCGAAAACACCTTTTCCGCCGTAGGACTGCGCCACTGATTCTTACTGCACACGAAAAGCACATTCATCCGACTAGTGTTCATTCAAACGCACCCATCCCTACATTGCAACCATAGACGAAAAGTCAGGTATATTCAAAGCTGAAAAAGGAAACTACAGCCATGGCCTATCTCGACCGTCCGCGCGCAGAAACATTGATGTCTGAGGCGAACCTCGATGCACTTATTTTGCTATCGCCGGAGAGTTTCTACTACGCAACCGGTGCAATGGCGGGTGTGGCCACCATGTGGCGCCGAGCGGGCGCAGTCGCAGCACTGGTGCCTGCGAACGCCGCTGACTCAGAGATGGCAGTGGTCAGCGATTTGTTTGCCGCAAACTTTCAGCGCAACAGCCATATCACAGATATGCGCATAAGCAACATCTGGGTTGAAACAACGCAACTGAATCAAATCGACGATGCACTGCCCGCCACCGATCTCATCGCCAATGCATGGGCTCACGCCAACCGCAAACCGGGGCTCTCACGCCCCACCACATTCGACCCGCTGACTTGCTATCGACATCTTGCCGATGCGATAGCAGAGCGAGGCCTGGCAGGTTGCCGCATAGGATTTGAAGGAGAGGCGATCAGTATTACTGATTATCCGCTATTGGCCGAGACGCTCAAGAGCGTGCAATTGGTTGACGCCACGGATGTCATCCATCGCCTGAAGATGGTCAAGTCTGCCGACGAGATCCACAATCTGCGCCAGGCAGTTGAAATCGCCGAGTGCGGTATTCAGGCGGTGCACAAGGCGATTGATGCGGGCGTTTCACGCGCCGATCTGGCGGCGCAATGGCAACAGGCGATCCAGCAACATCCGGATAGCGCCCGACTCAGTGGCAACTGGGAATACATATCGGTTGGTCCCGACCCCTGGGGTGGCAACGCTCGTGTGGCAAAGGGTGATCTCATTAAAGTTGACGTGGGTTGTCTGGTCGATGGCTATACCTCAGATAGTGCCAGAACCTTTGTGTTCGGTGATGCCAGCAAGCTGCAAACACAATTGTATGATGCACTAATGGCCGGTTTCACTGCCGGTTCTGCATTGCTACGCCCCGGTGTGGCCCTGAAAGATGTCCACCGCGCGACGCTACAGGCAATCCGCGCCCGCGGATTTTCCGCCTACTCGCGCGGACACTTCGGCCACGGACTGGGTGCCAGCGTAGGCAGCGAGCAGTGGCCATTTATCTCGGCCGATGCCACCGTTGAATTTGAGGCCGATATGGTCGTCGCGTTCGAATGCCCGTGGTACATCGACGGGCTTGGCGGGATGATCGTTGAAAACCAGGTGCTGATAACACCCGATGGGCACGAAATGATGAATCGCCTGCCGCTGGAGCTAATGGTTGTTTCGGGGTAGCCCGGGGCAATAGACCTACCCGGCAATCACATTAAGTATCCCGGGAGAAACAGGGCAATTTGCGGCATCGCCGTTAAGATCGCCACACCCAGCAACAAGATCAGCCAGTAGGGTACCGTCGCAAGAGCCGCTTCACCCAGCGTGACTTCATCTTTGGTGACTGACACCAGCACCGATAAATTTAGCCCTACCGGTGGGGTCACCTGGCCAATTTCAATCATGATCGTGATAATAACGCCCAGCCAGATTACATCGAAACCCAGACCGGACATCAACGGCACCACGATGGGCAAGGTCATGATCATCAACGACAAGCCATCAAAAAAACACCCCAGTACCAGATACACACCCACCACAGTCGCCAGCACCGTCAGTGGACCCAGTTGCGCGGCGCGAACAGATTCGAGGATCGATTGCGGCGCACCCAGCAGACTCACAGCCTGTGCAAGGATGGTCGCCCCCATCACCACGAATGCAATGGATGCATAAAGTAAAATCGCGGCATACAGGCTTTGCAAAAGCGTGGTCACGGTGAGCGTGCCCCACAGCTTGCCGAGTAGAATGGTGGCCACCACGCCAACGGCAGCGGCCTCGGTAGGCGTGGCGATACCAAAAGCGATCGAACCCATTATTGCCAGTATCAGCAACAGAAACGGCCACAAACTTAAAACACCACGGACAATGGCATACAGCGAGACCTGCGCACTATCACGAGGTGCGAGCGCAGGATGCGTTCGACAACGGATAAACAAGTAGACCATGAAGAGCATCGCAAACAACAAGCCCGGCAGCACACCGGCTAAAAACAGGCTGCCAATCGATGTCTCGGTTAGTGCGCCATAGATCAATAGAGACAGGCTCGGCGGAATGAGCAGCCCCAGAGTGCCGCCGCCGGCCAGCGACCCAACGACCATTCGCCGGTCATAACCGCGCTCGGTCATCTCCGGGTAGGCAACTGAACCCACCGCCGCTGCAGTGGACAGACTGGAGCCGCTTACCGCGCCAAACAGGGTGCAAACCGCGATATTGGTATGCAACAAACGACCAGGTAAGTGCTGAAAAACCGGCGCCAATGCCCGGTAGATTCTGTCACTCAGGCCACTGCGAAGCATAATTTCGCCCAGCATGATGAACAGCGGTATCGCACTCAGCGTGAAGGAATTGAGCACGTTCCAGACCGCATCCACCGCGACAAAGGTTTTGCCACCGGCAATGAAATGCAGAATCAAAAGCCCCGTCAGACCGAGCGCCGCTCCCAACGCCAGGCCGGACCCCGCGAGCACAGACAACCCGCCCAGCAACATACCCCAGAAAGCCGTCATGGTGATGCCGGGCTGGACTGATCTGACCGTGCTGGCTCGATGTTGATCGCACGCAATGCGAATGCGATACAAGTGAGCAACATCGATAGCGGCAGCAATGCCATCCAGGGATACATCAGCAGGCGCCCGACTTCGGTTTTGATATTGCGTTGCCAGGCAAATTCAAACCAGGGCAGGCACAACCAGAAGAACCACGCCGTAAACACCATTCCGAATAGCGCGGCCGCCACGCAAAGCGCGCGCGATAACCGGCGGGGCAGTGAATTGACCACGATCTGTACCCGGACGTGCTCAGCGCGCAGCGTGACGAGTGGCAACGCCAGAAAGAACGCCGCGGTCATCAGCAGACCGACCAGCTCTTCAGTAAAACGAAAAGGCGCCAGCGCGACATGACGCATCGTGACACTGGCGGCAACCAGAACAATAATCAGCGAACCGGAAATCGTCGCGGCGACCGCCATACCAACAAACAGACGGTTGAAGTACATTTCAAGTTTTCGCAACGAGTTGCCCGCCGCAAACGGCATCTACCAGTTGGCGTTAGCTAGCGCCCGAGCACATCAAGAATACGCTTACGATTGGCCAGTGCGTTGCCACCCGCCTCCTCTGCCAGCGTCTCCCAGGTTTGCGATGCAGCATCCAGAAACGCCGCACGATCCGCATCGGAAAAATCGTCGAGAAATTCAACCCCCTGCTCGGTCAACTTTGCCCGTGCAGCGGCTTCGTTTTCTTCGGCGGCATCGTATTGATTCGTCCGTTCCCACACACCGGCCGCCGCCGTAGAAACCGCCGAGCGCTCAGCGTCCGTCAGCTTGCCCCAGGCATCTTCGTTGGCCCCTAACACGTAGGGCACTCCGGCAACCGGATACAGGTAGGATGCAAATTTGGCCACTTCCTGCAGTGAGATGGTGTGGGCAAACAATGCCGGATAAACCGCGCAGTCCACCACCCCGGTCTGCAGCGCGACATAGAGTTCCTTCTGACCAACAATCTGCGCGGCGACGCCTAGCTTGGTAAAAGTCTCGACCTGATCGTTGCTCCAGACGCGAAGTTTTTTGGTTCTCAGATCATCCAGCGTGCGCACTGGCTCCTGACGACAGAAAATGGATGCCTTCAGCAATGGCAGCGCCATGAAACCGGTCGGCACAATGCCCCACTCAGCCAGCTCCTCAGTATAGATATCCTGAATTTCGGGCAGCACCTTGATCAACTCCTGCGAGCTGCCAACCGAACCCTGGATCAGTACCGCGTTCAATGCCGGTGCGTCGCGGCCCAGATAATTTGCCCAGACCAGCCCCATCTCCACTGCCCCCTGAGGCAGCCAGCGGGCGACATCATTGTTTTTCAGATTCAGTGAACCGCCGTGGAAAACCTTGATCGACAGACTGCCACCGCTGAGTTCGGCCACATCAGCCGCGAATTGATCGAGTTGCTTCGATTCATTTCTGCCTTCCGGCAATCCGTTGTTGAATTGCCATTCCGCTGCATGCGCCGATCCCAACGCCAGCGCAAGTGCCGGAACAATAGCCATCCCCAGTGAACGCAAATGTGAGCTCATCTCGATTTTCCCTGTTTCCTCCGATAGTGACTCTCATCGTAACAACCCATACAGGGTGCGGCAAGAAATGGCTCTGATGGGCGCCAGACGGGTCTCTCGCATCATGCCTGGACCGCCAGAGGCTCCTCCGCCCAGTCTGGCCCGGTCCGGCACGGGTAATTTTACCTGCCAGCAGTGGTACTCGCCGGCTTCAATACAGCCCCGAGCAATCCGATAATTATCACCAGGACGTCAATTGAGTCCTGAAGCTGATACCGGGGGACAACGGCAAAGATCTCGCCGCCCCCCACAAAGAAAATGGCCACCAGTCTCGCGCCGCACCAGCGCCGACCCGTGAAGTGGCCACATCGGACCAGTAGATTGCGCAAAGGTATGCAAAAATGAACGCCCTATCGGACCTGTTTTTATCCGACAACACCCTGCTCGTATTCGGCGTTGCATCCGGCCTGCTCAGCACGATCGCTTTCATCCCCTACATTGCCGATACCCTCGCCCGACGCACACATCCACAACGCGCCTCCTGGCTCATCTGGTCTGTGCTCGGCTCCATCGCATTGATATCTCAGATCTACGAGGGCGCTACCGCTTCGCTGTGGTTTGCCGGTGTACAGATCTCTGGCACGATTATCGTTTTTATGCTGGCGATTCGGCGCGGCTCGGGGCAATTTCTTACCCGAAACGATCACTACATTTTGATGGCGGCCTCTGTGGGGCTGGTGCTGTGGTACTTCACCGAGAACGCCGCCTACGCATTGACCATCACCATTAGCATCAGTCTGCTGGGCGGACTGGCCACTGCGATCAAAGCCTTTCACGCGCCAGACAGCGAAACCTTGAGCACCTGGGTGATATCGCTTATCGCCTCTGCCTGTGCCATGCTGGCAGTGGGCCAGATGGATTTTGTCCTGCTGGCCTACCCCGTCTACCTTTTTACCCTGTATTTGACGTTCATCGTGGCCATTGTACTTGGCCGAGCGCGGCGCTCTGTGGCAAACGGTACTCCTGTACTGGCCCGAATAGCCCACCCCATGCGCACCGCGCTGCGCAGCACAGCCGATTGACTGATCGCGCTGGCCGCCTGTTCTCGGACAGGCTCCTGGACGGGTTCAGGCTATCGGTAACAGACGGCCAACCGGGCTGATTCATCGCTCGCCAATCATTGCTGACCTACACGGGTTATAGCACTGCACCCCTGAGAGATCGCGACCACGCCTTAACCTTGCTCTGCTATTGGCAGGGATATCCCGCCACCCCCATCTACAACGCATTCGCATCTTTCCATGTCGATGCAAACCTGTTGACAGTGCGTCGACATGCACCGCAATGGCAACATGCGCCAGCCACCTGTTAAATTCTGATGTTCTGGAAGGCATCCCCCAGCTTGTTCAGCGTACCGTAAGCCACAGGCTGCACACTGCACTGGCGATTGCTCCCGGACCCGGACAATTGCGTTAGTATTTCCAGATCGCCCTCATCGTGCGGCACGACTCATGTCTAAAGGCAACATCGGTATTCCACTATGAAAGCCAGGCAGGTAAAAGCACCATTCAGAGCGCGCCTGGCAAGCATTCTGACGGTGGCACTGTGTCTGGCGTTGAGCGCAATTCCCGCGAACGCATCGCATCTGGATAAAGCGCTGAGCCTCGACGATGCACGGCACGTGCTCATGAGAACCGGCCTGGGTGCATCGCCGGGCGAGTTGCTGTACATGATCGGCAAGTCACGTCGATGGGCCGTGCAAAACATCATCGACGGCCTGCAAACCAACCCTGCAAATCCGCTCCCGGCCTGGGTCAATGCACCGGCTCCTCACTACTGGGCACGCAGTAGAATGCCTGCCGAACAACGCCGCCGCTTTAACGATGAGCGCGATGACGAGTTGGTCGAGCTGCGTCAATGGTGGGTGCGGGAAATGATAGAGACGCGTTCGCCACAAACTGAAAAACTCACACTTTTCTGGCACAACCATTTCACCAGTGCTTACGCGGAAATCAATCACCAGTCGACATCGATTGCGCGTCAGCACCAGACCCTGCGGCGGTTGTCATCTGGAAATTTTCGCGACCTGCTGGTGGCTGTGCTGCGCGATCCGGCGATGCTGAACTACCTGGATAACAACAATAACCGCAAACAGGCACCGAATGAAAACCTGGCCCGTGAGCTGCTGGAGCTTTTCACTCTGGGCGAGGGCAACTACAGCGAACAGGATGTACGCGGTGCCGCACGCGCGCTGACTGGCTACACCGTAGCACCGGCGCAGAATATGTCGGCACATTTCAAACCCTGGCACCACGATAATGGCAGTAAAATTCTATTCGGGGAAACTGGAAATTTTAACGCCGACTCCTTGGTTGATCTGATTCTGGCAAGACCGGAAGTCGCCACTTTCATCGCCACAAAGTTCTATCGCGCCTACGTCAGCGAAAACAGCATCGATCCCGAAGCACTTGAGCAGCTAGCCACAGGCTTTCGTCAATCCGGATACCAGATAAAAACACTATACCGAGAGCTCCTGCAAAGCGAGGCTTTCTGGCACGCGGACAACCGAGACGCGATCGTGAAGTCTCCGGTAGACCTTGCGATCGGCACCATTCGCAGCACCGGGCAAATGCCACACAACTGGCAGACACTGCCCACCCGTTTGTCTGCCATGGGGCAGAACCTGTTTCACCCCCCGAATGTGGCTGGCTGGCCCGGAGGTGAAAACTGGGTCACCACCGAACGATTGCTGACCCGCCTCAACTGGCTTGACGAATTCGCCCATCGCGATTGTGATCAGGCCCGCACGCAGCCATGTAACATGAGTGCAAATGCG
>CAZYDV010000119.1:0-16653 GCA_964646405.1 uncultured Granulosicoccaceae bacterium
CGACTTTTATGGAGGAGTGGCGCAAGGGCTGGCACCCGGAAAACACCAGCGCGAGGGGTGAGTCGAACACGGTGCTGGTGGTGGGCGCGGGCCCGGCCGGACTGGAGGCGGCACTGGCACTGGGCAAGCGCGGTTATGACGTTTCACTGGCCGAGCGCGACACCCACCTGGGCGGGCGCGTGGCACGGGAGTGCCAGTTGCCGGGTTTGTCCGCCTGGGGCCGGGTGCGCGATTATCGCGAGTACCAGATTAGTCAGCTGGCGAATGTGAACGTCTATCTGGACAACGACCTGTCCGCCGATGACATTCTCGAATTTGGCGCCGAGCACGTCGCCATCGCTACCGGTTCAACGTGGCGCCGCGATGGTGTTTCGCGCCATCACGTGCGCCCGATGCCAGATGATGGCTCACTGCCGATCCACACGCCGGATGATCTGATGGCCGGCACGCTGCCGACCGGACACGTGGTGCTGTTCGATGATGATCACTACTACATGGGTGCGGTGCTGGCAGAGCTATTGGTGCAAAACGGGGCCAGTGTCACACTGGTAACGCCCTCGGCGTATTTATCGGAGTGGACGCTCAACACGCTGGAACAGGGGTTTATTCACGAAAAAACAGCCAGCCTGGGTGTGCAGATACAACTCAACCGCGCAGTGGCGGCGATTGAATCGGGTGCGGTGCAAACCGTCTGCAGCTATACCGGCGCCACGCAGACACTGACCGCCGATGCGGTGGTGATGGTGACATCGCGGGTATCTGAACTGTCGCTGTGGCAGCAGTTGCAACCGCGCGAGTCCGAATGGAAGGATTCGGGTATCAGCAGTGTGAAGCTGATCGGTGATGCCGAGGCACCCGCGCCGATTGCCTGGGCCACCTATGCCGGACATCGCTATGCGCGTGAACTCGATGCCCCCGTTGAAATCGATGCGTTGCCGTTTCGACGCGAGGTCACGCGTCTGCATCCGGTATAAAAAATCAGCTGCCTGTCTTTGCGCGCATCGATTCAAACAGCTCGCGCTTGGCGACTTCAACTTCCTGCAGGGTGGCACTGACATCCTGCCAGGTGACCTGGGCGGTGCGCTGCTCATGTTGATGACGCAAGCCGGCAAAAGCGATCACCAGCCCGATCAAGAACAGCACGATCACCACATTGCGCGCGGCGCGCTGGTTAGCTGTCGGCATGAGCGATGAACTCCTGACGGCCGATCTCACTGACGATTTTATCCAGCTCGCGCCAGCTGGCTTCAAGATCGATCAGCGAGCTTTCGATACCACCTAACGCCTGAAGGTCTCCCAGAGCCAGCCGGACATTGTTGCGCAGCTTGGCGGTGTTGGCCGCGGCACGATAGACCTGGGCGTTTTTTTCCAGCACAAACAGCACGTAGTCGACGCGCTCGGAGCTCATCTTCAGGGTGGCGATCAGGCGCGATTGTGCACTTTCGAAACGCTGCCAGATTTCTACCTGTGCGGTCAATGATTGCAGCACGCTCTGATTGGCGCTGATCGTGATGCGGTGGCGGTCGGTGTCGATGCCTGCCTGGGCATTGGGCAGCGCGCGCCGGGCAGCATCGAGCTCTGTCTGCCGCTGCACGATGCGGCGTTGAATTTCCTCGATCGCCGCGCGCGTCTGCTGCTGTCTTTGCAGCAGTGCCTGATCGGTGTCTGCCGTAAATTCCTGGTAGTCGCGGCGCATGTTGGCGGCCTGCTCGAAATTACCGGCGATGGTGTCGAGGTCGGCCGAGAGCTCGGCGATGATGTCATCGATGCGGCTGGCCTGATCTACCCTGGCTTTCAGTTGCTCAAACGCTGCCAGGTTGCTTTTCAGCAAATTCTGGGTGGTCGCCGCCCCGACCCGCTGCGACTCGGCCACCGTTTCGAGCAGAAACTGTTTAATAGAGACAAATTGCTCTGGCAGGTCGGCCTGTGCTGCCGCAGGCGATGCCCACGTCAAACACAGCGCCAGCACCACACCTGACACCCGCGCAATCTGGAATATCCTGGCCCGCATAGATAACACCAAATTTTTCGTTATTATTATTATTCGCGCAGGCAAGCCCTGCGGTCGACGCGTTTAGCGGCTGACTGGCGCATTCCCTTAGCCTTTTGTTTATCTGGCAAGCCCTTGCCGGACACCCGCCATACGACAGTTGTAGCCGCAAAACAACCCCTGTGTCGGATCAATTTCGGGTCGAAATCAGACGCGCAAAGCCACGCAAAAACCGGCTAACTGTGTCAGTATCTAAGAGCGTGCCACGCCATCCCGAAAGGAGCACAAAGACATTTGAGCCAGGTCTCTACTGACATCGCTGTCGACATTCAGAACGTCACCAAACGCTATGGCGCGACGGTGGCGCTGGCGAATCTGTCGTTGCAAATTCGCGACAATGAGTTTTTCACCCTGCTTGGCCCCTCCGGTTGCGGCAAGACCACTCTGCTGCGATCGATCGGCGGATTCGAGGCGATATCCGAAGGTGACATCCATCTGTTTGGCCAGAGCCTGGCCGGGTTGCCGCCCAATAAACGGCCGATCAATACCGTGTTTCAGCACTATGCGCTGTTTCCGCACATGTCGGTGACCGACAACGTGCTGTTCGGGCTGCAGCGAAAGCGCGTGCCGGCAGCCGAGGCCGGCCAGCGTGCCGCCGAGGTGCTGGAACTGGTGCAGCTATCCGCGCTGGCCGATCGCATGCCCTCGCAGCTATCGGGCGGCCAGCAACAACGTGTGGCGCTGGCCCGTGCGCTGGCCCCGCGCCCCAGAGTACTGCTGCTCGATGAACCGCTCTCGGCACTGGATCTGAAGTTGCGCCAGGAAGTGCGCATCGAGCTGCAGCAGATTCAGGACAATACCGGCATTACGTTCATTTTCGTCACCCACGATCAGGAAGAGGCGATCACCATGTCCGATCGCATCGCCGTCATCTCTGAGGGCGAGCTACAGCAAGTGGGCGCACCGCGCGACATCTACGAGTCGCCGAGCAATCGCTTTGTGGCAGATTTCATCGGCGAGACCAATTTGATCAGCGTCGATGTGCAGTCAATCGATGGCGACACTGCGGTTTGTGCCCTGCCCGACGGTACCGTACTGCAGTGCAAAGCCTCTGCAGATGCCCGCCGCGGCGCCGGCCACCTGTCTATCCGCCCGGAACGCCTGTCGCTATCGAGCGCCGACAACGCCGAAGTCAGCGGCACCGTGGTGCGCAACACCTACCTGGGTACCGATATGCGCATTGCCGTGCAGCTCGATGACAGCACTGTGCTGACCGCGAGATTGCAAAACACCGACGCCGCGACACTGCCGGCCACCGGCGAGCGCGTTGGCCTGACGTTCGCGCCGGGTGCGGCAAGGTTGCTGACCGACTGATGGCGGGCGCAATTCAGTCTGGCGGCCAGGCAAACAGCAATACCCGCGGTAACACCTATGCGGGGCTGGGACCACTGCTGATGCTGCCCTCGTGGCTGGTCATTGGCTTCTTCCTGCTGCTGCCGGTCGGCATGATGCTGATCTACTCGTTTTTGACCAAAGAATTTCGCGGCGGTGTGATCTGGGAATTCTCGCCTGCCGCCTACGATCAGTTTCTGTTCGACCGCGGCCTGTTTGGCGATGACCCACCGAAGATTGAGTGGACCTATATCGGCATTTTCTGGCGCTCAATCTGGCAGGCGGGCCTGGCCACCTTGCTGTGCCTGCTGATCGGTTTTCCCACCGCCTGGTTTATCGCGACACGCAGCGGCGTGAACAAATCGATCTGGCTGTTTCTGGTCACAATCCCGTATTGGGTCAATCTGCTGATCCGCACCATCTCGATGAAATTTCTCATCCGCGACACTGGCCCGATTAACGAGTGGCTGATGGCAGCTGGCGCGATTGCCGAACCGATCCACATGATCAACACCGCGTTCGCGGTGCAGTTGGGGCTTTTCTATTCGTATCTGCCGTTTATGGTGTTGCCAATTTACGCAAGCGTTGAGCGCTACAATTTTGCGTTGTCTGAGGCGGCAGCCGATCTCTATGCCTCGCGCTGGGTCACCTTGCGCCACGTGATTTTGCCAAGTGTGAAGCCGGGTATCATCGCTGGCTGCATCCTGGTCTTTGTACCGAGCCTCGGGGCGTTTCTCGCGCCGGACCTGCTCGGCGGTGCAAAGAACTTCATGATCGGCTCGCTGATCGAAGAGCAGTTTAAAGGCAATGCCGGCAACTGGCCATTCGGTGCGGCCGCTTCGATGATCCTGCTGTCACTGGTGTTGATCGCGTTGATGTTCTACGCACGGTCACAGCGCCAGCAGGGGCACTTCTAGTGGCGCGCGCATTCGACATCAAGCGCTTCCCCGGCTTTCTGGCGGTGACCTGCCTGTGCCTGTTTCTATTGTATACGCCACTGCTGGTGGTGATGGCCTACTCATTTAACGACAGCAACTCGATCACCAACTGGGGTGGCTTATCACTGCGCTGGTATGAAGAAGTATTTTTCGGCGTGGAGGCACCCAAATTCAAACGTGCCGCATTTAACTCGCTGACCATCGCGCTGTGTGCCGCCACCACGGCGACCACCATCGCGCTGTGCTCGGCCGTGGCCATTTTGCGCGCCGGGCGCTTTCGCGGGCAGGGTTTGAGTTTCGGCTTGATCAATCTGCCACTGATGGTGCCGGAGATCGTCACCGCCGTCGCGACACTGATCTTCTTCTCAGCGATTGGCTTCAAAGCGGGCTACGCCACCATTCTGATCGCCCACATTGTGTTCTGCATTCCATTTGCCTATCTGCCCATCGCGGCGCGCATGCAGGGCATTGAGGGCAGCTACGAACAAGCCGCACAGGATTTGTACGCCACGCGCTGGGAGGCGTTTCGACTGGTGTTGCTGCCCTTGATGATGCCGGGGATTCTCAGCGGATTTCTGCTCGCGTTCATCATTTCGCTGGACGACTTCATCATCACGAACTTCGTCAAAGGTGCCGGGGTCGAGACGCTGCCAACGGCAATTTTCGGTTCGGTCAAACAGGGGATCAAACCGAACATCATGGCCATTTCAACCCTGCTACTGCTGGTTTCGGCCAGTTTTGTTACCCTGTCCTGGTTCATCAACCGCAAGGGCGGAGACAATTCAACGAGGTGATCCCGTCGCGATCCGGGACGCTGCCGCCAACACGCACACTCAACTGGAGACTGCAAATGAGTACAACACTGAAAACCACCGTCGCCGCGGTAGCGCTCGCCGTATCGGCAGGCACCGCGCAGGCCGAGGGCAACCTCTCGATCTATCACTGGTTCGAGTACATTCCGCAGGAGCTGCTGGATAAGTTTTCCAAGGAACACGACGTCACCGTGACGATGGATACTTTCGATTCCAACGAAGCCATGCTGGCGTCGCTTAAAGCCGGCAAGATGGGCAGCTACGATGTCGCCGTGCCCGGTGACTATATGGTCGAGATCATGGCCGCTGACGGCCTGCTGGATACTTTCGAATCATCCGAACTCAGCAACTTCGGCAACATCATGCCCGAGTGGGTCGATGTCGGCTTCGACAAGGGCCGCAAGAGCTCAATCCCTTACCAATGGGGCTCGACCAGCTTTTCTGTCAACCGGGATGACTACCCCGGCGACATCAACACGCTGGCGATGATTTTCGATCCGCCGGAAGCAGTACAGGGCAAAATCAACGTACTCGACAGCCAGGGCGAAGTGCTGGCACTGGCGTCGATCTACCTGGGTATTCCCCAGTGCACCACTGATCGCGATCAACTCAAGCAACTCAACGAACTGGTTCAGAACGCCAAGCCGCACTGGGCATCCTTCGGGTCAGACGTTGCCAAAGACGTTCTGGTATCCGGCGATGCGTCGGTCGGTATGATCTGGAGCGGTTTCTCGGCCAAAGCGCGCGAGGAAGGTGCCAACATCGAGTACGCCTACCCGAAAGAAGGTTACGTCGTCTGGATGGACAACGTGGTGTTACTGAAAGACGCACCCAATCGCGACAACGCGCTGAAGTTCATGAACTTCCTGCTGGAGCCTGAAAATGCCGCGGCAGTGACCAACTTTGCGCAATACACGGCCGGTGTGAGCAACACCACAGAATTACTCGACGATGCGGTTAAAAACTCTCCGGAATCCAACCCGCCGGCACAGCCCGTTGGCACTTTTGTGATGGCCTGTTCTGAAGAGGTTCAAAAGGTCTACGATACCATCTGGACCAACCTGAAGAAGTAGCGCCAAGAGTGGCGCGCCTTTTGTGAAAGGCGCGCCCACTTAACAACTGGCGGTCTACCGTGCTCCGGCTCAGACGGCCAACAAAGGCTTACGCAGCCACCCGGCCTTTGCGCCCCATACCATCATGCATATCCAATAGCGAATCAAACCACCCGCCAACCGCAGAATCGGGTTTAAGGTAGTCGGTACTGGACGAGGTGCGCAGCCATTGCAGTGCACCGAACACCACGTAGTCTGCAAACAGCGGTGACTCGCCGCCGATAAACTTCTGTTTTTTCAGCGTCAATTCAAGCGGTGTCAGGACCCTGGCCAGTCCGTCGCCATTCTTGGCGTGTTTCGCATCAAATTCCTCAAGCGTACAGCCAAACAGTTTCTCGCGTGTGCTGCGAAAGAACTCCTGATCCGCCGGCGCGAGTGACTGATAGATATCGAGCAGGCAAAGCTTCACTACCTCGGGGTGCAATTGCGTTGCCGACCAGTTGATCGTCAGCGCGGTCAGCGCATCGCCGCCACTGCCATTAAAGAGACTGGGTTTATCGGGGTAAGTCGCCTCCAGGTAGCGAGCGATTTCGAAGCTCTCCTCTACAACGGTATCGCCATCGCGAATTACGGGTATGCGCCGGGAATCACCACCTTCGATGGTGGCCACCTTTGTAAACGGTGTGGGGATAGTTTCCCAATCGAGGCCCTTGTGTGCGACAGCCATACGCACTTTCCAGCAATGCGGGCTGAACAGTCTTTCGGGGTTGGCACCGCAAAGTTCATAAATTTGTATTGTCAAGTCATTGGACTCCGATTACGAATGATGGATATAAATCTGGATAACTTCGGGAATCAACTACGTGGATTTCACAGTTTAACACTATGTGGTCAGCCACTTTACACAATAGCCTGAGTGGACAGCACCACCACTGTAGTTGGCGGTTCAGGCTCCGGACACTCTTCTGCAAACGGCCGGCTGCACAAGACCAACCAAAGAATGCCCCCACTACGGGATCAGTATCGCTATGCGCACGGGCACAGCACCCCGAGTTGCAAGAGTGGCGCGCGATCAGAGATCGTTAACTCGTGCACCGTAAACAACCACGAAAGAGAAGTGTGCACCCACATAACTGCCATCGTCAGGCCCGAACGCACCATACACGGGACTACAGCGCGATGGATGCAGGACTAAGACACGCTCGGCTGGACATCACGGAATGCGAACAGTCCCACGAAACCAGAAATACTCAATCAAGTATTTCATACATTTTCAGAGTTGTAACATACCTCACCAATTGACGCATTTTATATGGGGATACCCGTGGAATTTGTAGGGATTTTCATCACCAGCAACACGCCGATGTATACTTTACGAAAATAACCCAGTTCAACTGATCTGTTTCTGAGACACGGGTTTCCCGACACTGTCTTAAACTGTAGTTTGACGATTTATTACTCAAGTTCTAATGTCGCTAACTCTTCCGTTGCACTATTTTGATTCAAACAGTCACGTGTTCGCAGGCAATCGATTGCCGACGGAATTCGAAGTCCACTGCCAGGGTTCGGCTCCTGTTTGATTCGCTATGTTGTTAGCGGTTCAGTACCTGAGTCACTTATTTCAAACAATACTGGCAGAGTTCTCTATGAAACCAATTTCCAGGCTGACAGCCACCCTGATACTTCCCTTTATACTGGCTGGTTGCGAGCTGATTACTGACCAGGAGTTGTCTGGTTCACTTACACCACTGAGCCAGGAGCAGGCAACTCAGTTTTCAGCGCTTGTGGGTGCATCCAACTTCGCGCCATCAGTCGACCAAGCACAATCTATCGGGCTGGAGGTGAGTAGCGATTGCGCCGGAGATCAACGAGAGATTTCAACAGGCACCCTCATTGGAGGCGCTACGTTCAGCATCGGTACTGGTTCATTAGAAATCGACGATATCACCTACAATATTCAGGAAGTCGCGTGCGAGTCGCTCTTGGATCAGTTCGAGGGCTTGAATAGACTTGGCTGGTATATCGCCGAACCAGACGACCCCAGCCTGCCTTCCGAAGTATCGATATTTGTCGCCGAATTTTCATCAGACGATACTGAGCTGCAATCCAACGGGCTGGATTCGTTCAACTCGCAGACTGGGATATTCGTCCTGCCATTTAGTGAAAATGGTTCACTTCTGACAGATTTAGAAAATATCATCGTCGCCGCGACCTTTGTTCCCGACCCGATTATAGACGACGACCCAGCACCTCAAACTGCGCAACAAACCCTCACTCAGGCCGCAGTCGATCTGCATGCGCTAATCACCGACGACTACTCGTATACTAACTGGGTGTTGTACGGTGCGTTGTTCGCACTCGAAAAAGCTGCCGATGAAAGCAACTGGGAGGATGACGGCACACTGGTTGATGCAAAGGGTCAACTCACCTTCACCAAAGTGGCCATCGCGGTAAACGAGATTGAACGTGTTGCAGACTGGACAAATGACGGCGCATTGATGGTATCGCTGGATGCAATCACCACAGCGATTCTCGACGCCATGCGTACCGTGGCAACGGATCGAATTGATCTTGCCGTTGCAAGTGGGGGTGACGAATTCAGAATCGCTCGCGCCAACTATCGCCTGGAGGCAGGCGACGTGTTGCGCGCCCAGGATCAGCTGCGTCGAACAGCCAAGCGGTATGGCGGCGCCTGGCGCGCGGCTACCCGCGCGATACAATAGTAGCTGCTACATCTGCATCGGCGCACACCCTGGTCACCTCAGTGACCAGGGTTACTTTCGCCGGGTTGTTCACTCAAGCGTTTTCCACCCGGTAGTTTTCAATAAACAGCACATCAACACCGCCGCGCACCAACTCATCGAGTGCGTCACCTGGTTGGCAGACAATCGGTTCTTCGTGCTTGTTAAAACTGGTGTTGATCCCCAGCGACAGCCCGGTGAGCTTTTTGTATTCCTGCAGTGCTCGGTACACATAGGCATTTTCACTGGCATTGACTGTCTGTGGCCGCGCCGTGCCATCTTTGTGCACGATACCCGGCGCCATTTTCTTTCCGTATTCGGTGCAGTTAAAACACAGGGTCATGAATTTTGCCGCCAGCCGTCCGGCTTCGAAGTTCTCGAAATACTGCGGCGCGTCCTCCTCCAGAATGATCGGTGCAAACGGCATGAACTCGGTGCGCTCCAGACGCTTGTTCAGCCAGTCCATCATGGTGGGATCGGTCGGCTCTGCGATAATCGATCGCTGCCCCAGCGAACGCGGGCCATACTCCATTCTGCCGTTAAACAGGCCAACAATTTTTTTGTCCGCCAGGCACGCACCAATAACAGGCGCCGGATCATCCAGTCGTTCATACTTCACCGGGTATTCGCCCAGCGCTTTTAATATCGTTGGCTCATCGGTACCGTTGCCCCAGTAAACATGATCGATGGCCGATGGCATAAGCGATTGCTGCCGTGCAGACACATCCAGCGCCGAACCCACTGTGACCCCGCCATCTCCCATATGAGGGTGAATAAATATCTCATCCACACAGTCCATTTCCAGAATGATCTGATTGAGCCGCACGTTGGCAAAGGTGCCACCCGCCACAGCGAGCTTTCGCAAGCCGGTGCGTTCGACAGCATGGCGCACCACACCACAGATCGCCTCTTCGAGTACCTTTTGCGCACCATAGGAGATCTGGTAGATGGAATACCCCTTCAACGCTTTTGCCAACGCGTGGTAGGCGTCGCCAAACAGGATGTGTTTCTTGTTGATGAACGATGGACGCGACGGATCGTGACCATAGAAATCGGACAATATCCGGTAGGTTTCGTCGCACGGTTCATAGGCGGCGAGACCGGTGATTTTTCCACCGTGACGGATGGGGTCAAAGCCACACAGGTTGGTAATCAGAAACCAGAAGTTTCCGGCTGAGTGCACGCGAGGCCACTCGTTGACCCTATCGAGTTTGCCCGCCCGGCCGGTGTAGATACTGCCGGCAAGGCCATCGCCACCACCGTCGGCCGTGATCACCAGTGCATCATCGAACCCCGAGGTGTAATAGGCTGACGCTGCATGGCTGCGGTGATGATCCACATACTCGACCGGCGCGTCGATTCCGGCGCTCTTGAGATCGGCTTCGAGCTGTTGCTTGTTTTTGCTCAATACCCCCAGCGCAAACTGTGACGCCTTGACAAAGGGCGGGCTGGCCGTCAACGGGCCAAGCAATCGGGTGACTCGGGCGAAGATCTTCTGAAAAAGCTTCGAGTCGTCGATATCCGAGTAGATCGGGTAGTCGGCGGTTTCGACCATCGCCCGGAATCCAACGCTGACGCGGTCGATTTCTGACGGGCTAACTCCGGTGGTCTCGAACAAACTGGCAAGCGACAGATGCGGAAAGCCGAAATGCAACTTCTTGCGGGAAAATCGCTCCTCGTTCGCCGCAAACACCGGCTTCCCATCAATCAACAAACAAACCCCGGCATCCTTGCCATCGTGTATACCCAGAACTTTCAAAATGGCATTCTCGTCTTATGGCACGCGATCAGACTGGCGCCCTGATTGTGGCATAGTTGCCCCGGCAAGTCCTGCCTTTGGATCACCTGCGCATCGCCAGAGTGCCAAAGCTTATGGAACAAGACGCCACTATTTCAACCCAATCCGGCATACGCCTGCAGGGTTTAGGTATAGCTGACCGATCACGATCGACATCCAACCTCACCGACTCTTCACATTGAAACTTTACAGCAACTATCTCAATTCGGCCGGTCAGCGCGTTCGCATTGCGCTGGCGCTGAAGTCACTGGACTACAAATACATCGCTGTCGGGAAAATCGGCTGGGATGCGTACCAGAAGATCAATCCGCAGCGCCTGATGCCGGCGCTGGCCGTCGACGGCCAGATCATCCCGCAGGCGACGGCGATTCTTGAATACCTGGAGGAGTCCTTTCCAGACCACCCGCTGCTGCCTGCCGATCCGCTGCTGAGGGCGCGTGCGCGAGGCTTCGCGCAATTTATCACCAGCGAAATGCACGCGGTCGATGTGATCAGTGTGCGGCGCTTTCTGTCGAATGATCTCGGCGTGCCGCAAAGTGGCCTCGATCGCTGGCATCAGCACTGGTTCCGGCGCGGATTCACCGCCCTGGAAGCGCTGCTTACCGCCCGCGAAACACCGTGGCAATATTGCTTCTCTGATGAGCCGGGCTGGGCAGACATCCACCTGGTACCCCAGGTACAGAAAGGCCTGAGCCGATTCAACCTCGACATGACGCCCTACCCGCTGCTTGCATCGGTTTATCAGCGTTGTGCCGGGCAGGCAGCCTTTATCGCCGCCACGCCTGAACAACAGCCCGATTATCCAGGGCGACTGAATGAACCGTCACTGGAACGTTCAGATGATCCAGCCCGGCTTTGAAAGCCGCGACCAAACACACCACCACCCGAGACCAGACAATGAGCCAGGCAAAATCTGAAAAACCCGACACCCTGACACAACAGATTGGCGTGCTCACGCGCCGCGAAGTTGAGGCGCGCATTCTGGCCCCGGTGATCGACGCACTCGGTGAGAAGTTCGGTCGCGACGAGGTGATCGACGTGGTCCGCGATGCAATTATCAATCTGTCCCGACAACAGGGTGACGAACTGGCCGACGCGATGGGCGGCCGGGGTTGTGGTGCATTTGAATCATCGCTGCAATACTGGACCAAAGATGAGGCCCTGAAACTCGACGTGCTGGAAAAGAACGACACCACGCTGAATTTTAATGTCGTCAGGTGTCGTTACTCCGAGATGTATCGCGAGCTTGGCATACCAGAACTGGGCGCGGTGTTTTCGTGCAATCGCGACTACGCACTGATAGAAGGCTTCAATCCCGAGGCAAAACTTAAACGTACGCAAACACTGATGGAAGGTAAATCCCACTGCGACTTTCGCTATGAATTTCCAAAAGAAGATAAATAGCTTTGGCCTACCGGGTGATTCGCGTCTGCGATGCCGTGTCGGCATCCAGCGCGATACCCAGACCCGGTGTTTCCGGTGCACGCAAATAGACGCCATCTTCTTCCACGACTTCTTCAAGCGTGGAGCCTGCCAGTAGTTTTGTCTGGAATTCAAGCAGCGCGTTGTCCGGCATGAAATACTCAATCCACTGCACATTGGGCAGGCCTGCAGCTAAATGAATGTGGATCTGCTGCAGGTTCCACGGCGACACCGGTACCGATTGACTACTGAGTAGCGCGTGAATTCGCAGCCAGTCGGTAATGCCGCCGGTCATCACCGCGTTGGGCTGGGCTATGTCAATGCAGTCGTTATCGATCAGGGATTGAAATTCGGCAGCGCCCACATGTTGTTCACCGCCGACAATGTAAGCGTTACCCGAGCGCGCTCTAACGCGCCGGTAGCCTGCGATGTCGGCAGGCGGCACCGGCTCCTCCAACCAGTAGACATCATATCGCTCCCAGCGCTTGAGTTGCCGGATCGCGGTATCGACATCCCAACTGCCATTGACATCGACCATCAATCGCACGTCCGGCCCGATCGCTTCGCGCACCGCTGCCACGCGTGCCGTCGCTTCAGCCGGTGTGACAAATGAACGGGTGCCGCGTATTTTCAAGGCCCGGTGACCGGCGTGAACGTACTCAGCCGCGCGTCTGGCCAGCGCGTCGACCGGCAAATGGTGTGCGCAATTGGCGTAAGTGGGTACCAGCGATCGACGCGCACCCAACAATCGCCACAGCGGCAGCTCAGCGTGCTTAGCCTTGATATCCCACAAGGCAAAATCGACAGCCGCAATCGCGTGGCGCATCAGACCATCGCCGCCGCGCCGCGGCAGTGCCTGGTGGTAAAGCTGATCCCAAATGACGTCTGTATTACGTGGATCGACACCCGTCAACAGCGGTGCAATCGCCGTCTCCAGCATCATCTGCAGAATCGGTGCACTGGTGCCGGAGCCCGTGACAAACCCCATGCCGGTCAGCCCTGAATCGGTGATTATCGTCACCACCACAATCTGCCCGCCGTAACCCGGATCACCTTTTGTGTCCGGGCTCTGATAGCGATCTACTGTCAGCTTGCTGATTTTCATATCACCCGCCTCTGCGCTGAGAAGGGCACTATACAACTTTGGACACGAGGTGAGGTATAGCGGTGCAGCGCTTTGCCTCACGCTGCTCGCCGAGCAACCGTAGGTCGGGCCCCAGCGATAGCGGCGCGCAGCGTGCCCGACATAAAACCACGCGATGAAACTACACACCCAAAACCGCCCCGCCTTTTCGGAAAACCTGGTGAAGTAGCAAATACACCCGTATCCAATCCAAACACCCTCACACGATCCACGGGGCCCAGCCTTCACGCGAAAGCTATACACTGGCGCTACACCCAGAGCGTAAAATATACTGCATCCACCACCACGGTAAACCTAAGTCGCCACAACAGATTCACACCCCAGCAATACACTGGAAGCCACATGAGCAGTACCAAACAAGAGCTGATCCGCGTGTTTATCGGATCACCGCACGATGTCGATCCGCACCACAGGCGTGCCATCGAAATAGTAAAGGGCATCAACCAAGCCGGCTGGATATCTGACGACATCCGGGTTGAACCCGTATCGTGGCGCCACAACCGGCACTCCAAAGATGTGAGACTGACACCGGCACAGGCGTTCAACAATGGCACACCGGCTCCCGCAGATTGCGACATTTGCGTTTTCATCTTTCACAAACGCACTGGCAAAACACTGGCCCCAGACACTTTTGAAGAAAACAGCGCAGGAGCTGAACCCACCGGCACACAGTGGGAGTATTACAACGCGCTCGAGTCGGATCGAAAACCTCTTATACTGGTGTACCGAGACAAACGAAATCCCGACTACGATGCGACCGTCGATGGCACGCCCATGGACTTTGCGCATCAATTAACCGGACTGGAAGACTTTTTTTCTACATTCACAGACAGTCACGGCCGTCACATTGGCACAGTAGAGCAATTCGCTGAAGACGCTAAATTTGAAGAACAACTTCAGTTCGAACTTGACAGATTCGTTAAATCCCACATCGACAACAACGCCGGCGCGAATACAGAGACCTCTGATCAAAAAAGGTCCCCACTACCACCCGACTATATGGCCAAACTGGCGCAACAGACCGGAAACATCGAATTACTCGGCGCAACCGATGCCAATGAAGCGTTGCCAAGCAGCCTGCCAGCGATCTATGTACCAGCGATCACCACTGCGACACCACAATACATAGACGAAGATACCCAGAAACTGGACGAGCGCCCGGTTAATCAACTGGTGATGGAGCGGATCGGCGAGCAATCCCTGTACCTGTCGGGCCACCCGGGAAGTGGTAAATCCACATTTTGCCAATGGCTCACCCATTGTGTGGCACGCCGTATTGTTCCGCCAATGGCAGATGCCAGTGAGACACAATCTGACTATCGGGAAAACCTGCCACCTGCACTGGCGGACAAAATTCCCGTGTTGATCAGACTGCGCGATTTCACGCACGCTGCGCAGTGTCAGAAAGGCGCTGCAGACTGGCGTGCTACGGATTTAGTCGATGCTCTGCAACGTTGGCTGACAACTAAACCATTGCACGGCCTGACCGGCCAGCATTTCACGCAATTACTTGCCAATGGCGACATGCTGTTGATACTGGACGGCGTCGATGAAGTACCAGAAGAACGGCAGGAATCGGGCGACACCCACTACCCCCGCCACGCATTGCTTTGCGGGCTCGCCGATGCGCTGCCCGAGTGGCAGGCCAATGGCAATCGCATTCTAATCAGCAGTCGGCCCTATGGGCTGAATATCACGCAAAAACAACAGATCGCACTGGCTGAAGCAGAATTGCTACCGCTGGACCGCGCTCTGCAAAATCTGTTTGTGCATCGTTGGTATCAGGCCGCCGACCCAGGCCGCGCCACCGAACTTGCCACCGAACTCACAGATGAACTGCAAGAACGCCGTGAACTGATCGAGCTGAAAAGCAATCCCTTGTTGCTGACGGCCCTGTGTGTGAAATTCAAGGAGGGTAAACGGCTGCCGCGTGACATTCACGACTTATACAACAGCATCACCAATCAGATTCTATACAACCGCTTTCGCGAATCGGAACGCGAGCGCGAACGTATTCGCTGGCGATTGGAAGCACTGGCGCTGGGTATGCACGCAGGCCCGAACTTCAGTGTCAACGCACAGATGGCAGACAGCCCCATGCCGGCCGCGCCATTATCAACACTACGTGACATTCTTGCGCGCTATGTCGAGCAGAACCCGAGCAGCGAGACGGCCGCCGCCGATGTGCAGGCGAAACTCAACGAGTTGTTGCACGAAAGCGGGCTGCTGTTGAGCCGGGCCGACGACAGCGCAGAGTTCTATCATCAGGATTTTCGCGATTTTCTGGCCGCCGAGTGCTGGTCGAATCGTCAACGCAGTTTTGCCGATGCTGTAAACCAACACGGCACGCAACGAGACTGGCGCCGAATGCTCGGCTTCCTGTTCGCGAGAGAGAGCAAAACGCCACATGGCCGTGAACAGGCACTACAAGCGCTTGACACACTGGCCGAACAAATACCAACCCTGCAAAACGAGCAACACATCAACGCCGCCCTGGTGATGGCAGACTGTTATTCGATTGCGTTTGGTGATGAGTGCATCGAACAAATCGATTCCAGTTGGGCAAACAGCCTGCGCAAGGTTGCAGCGACCACACTGGCCAAGGAAAATCGAGCAGAAGACAGAAACGACCTGTATCTAAAACTGGGCCGTTTAGGCTGGGACACCCGGCCCGGGGTTGGCTTGAACGATGCCGGTTTGCCGGATATCGAGTGGCTGCCTGTGTCCAACTACCAGCACCCTTTATTCATCTCTCGCTACCTGATTACCAACCGACAGTATCACGCATTCATAGACGCAGAGGACGGATACAGAGTGCCTCACTGGTGGCAGGGTTTCGAGACGCAGCATCAAGCAAACGCAGCACCATCTGGCTACTGGAGCGAACCCAATAGTCCGCGCGAGCAGATCAGCTGGTTTGAAGCAATCGCCTTCACCCGCTGGCTCACCGCTCGCGGTGAGCTGCCGCTGCAATCGGGAGTTATCAGCCTGCCGATCGAGGTAGAGTGGCTGACCGCCTATGTCGGTGATACCACTGCCGACTTTCCATGGCCGGGCGATACTGATCCTCAACGCCACGCCAATTTCGACGAGAGCGGGATTCGGCGAACCTCTGCGGTCGGCATATTTCCCGCCGGAAACGGGATTAGCGGTGCATCTGATATGGCCGGCAATGTTTGGGAATGGATGCTGAACACCAGGGAATCCAAATCCGCATCAGACATCGACACAGCAAAAGGCAGCTCCCGGTCGTTGCGCGGCGGGGCTTTCGGCTACAATCGGCACTTCCTGCGCGCCGCGTTTCGCGGCAACCTCCTCCCGGACAATCGGAACAACTTCATCGGTTTTCGTGTGGTTTGCCGCC
>CAZYDV010000120.1:0-16489 GCA_964646405.1 uncultured Granulosicoccaceae bacterium
TCTTCCCATGGTCTACGTGGCCTATCGTGCCTACGTTCACATGCGGTTTCGTTCGTTCGAATTTTTCCTTCGACACTTTACTAAAGCCTCTTCAGTCTTTGTCTGTTTTTGAAAAACGCTCAGGAACCCTTGATGATGGATTCCGAAACGTTGCCCGGAGTCTCTGCATAACAGGAGAACTCCATCGAATAGGTCGCCCTACCCTGGGTGGCCGATCTCAATGCCGTGGCATAACCGAACATTTCCGCCAGCGGCACCGATGCACTCACCGTCTTACCCGCGGGTGATTCGTCCATTCCCTCAACAATACCTCTGCGGCGATTCAGATCACCCATCACATCGCCCATGTAGTCTTCCGGCGTCACCACTTCGACCTTCATGATCGGTTCAAGCAAAACCGGACTGGCCTCAAGCGCGGCATTTCGGAACCCCATCGAGCCGGCTATCTTGAATGCCATTTCGTTGGAATCGACATCGTGAAATGAGCCGTCGAACAACGTGACCTTCACATCGACTACCGGGTATCCGCCCAGCACGCCGTTTTCCATCTGTTCCTGTATACCCTTGTCAACCGAGGGAATGTATTCCTTCGGAATGACACCGCCAACAATCTCATTGGCGAACTCGTATCCCTCACCCTGTGCTCTGGGCTCAACCTTCAGCACCACATGCCCGTACTGACCCCGACCACCGGTCTGTCGAACAAACTTGCCCTCGGCCTCGACCGAGCGACGGATGGTCTCGCGGTAAGAGACCTGAGGTTTGCCGACTGCGGCTTCAACCCCGAACTCACGCCGCATCCGATCGACGATGATATCCAGGTGCAACTCGCCCATACCGGAGATGATCGTCTGCCCGGACTCTTCGTCGGTGCGAACCCGAAACGAGGGGTCTTCGCGCGACAACTTGCCCAGCGACACCGCCATCTTGTCCTGGTCGGCGAGCGTCTTTGGCTCCACCGCAACCGAGATCACAGGCTCTGGAAAATCCATCTTCTCCAGCGTGATAATCGCGCCGGAATCACTGAGTGTTTCACCCGTCGTGACATCTTTTAAGCCTACTGCCGCCGCGATATCGCCGGCGCGGACCTCCTTTATATCTTCGCGGTCGTTAGAGTGCATCTGCAACAACCGGCCGATGCGCTCGCGCTTTCCCTTGATCGCGTTGTACACCATGTCGCCCGTGTTGATCACACCGGAGTACACCCGCAGAAACGTCAGCGTCCCGACGTAGGAGTCAGTTGCGATCTTGAACGCCAGCGCCGCAAACGGTGCATCGTCGTCGGCGCGTCTGGTGTCGCTCTTGCCGTCTTCAAGTTCACCCTGAATCGGCGGGACATCCAATGGTGAAGGCATCAGCTCGACAATCTTGTCCAGCACTGCCTGCACGCCTTTGTTCTTGAAGGCTGAACCGCAAGTCACCGGGACTATTTCGCCAGCCAGTGTGCGTAGTCGCAAACCGGCGATGATGTCTTCGGCCTCGAGCTCACCCTCTTCGAGATACTTTTCCAGCAGCTCTTCACTGGCCTCGCCAGCAGCCTCTACCAGCTTTTCGCGCCATTCGTTGCACTCATCGAGCATTTCGGCGCTGATGTCGCGCTCCTCGAATCGCGTGCCCTGGGAGCTATCATCCCAGTAAATGGCTTTCATCTTGATCAGGTCGACAACGCCTTCGAAGTCTTCCTCGGCTCCGATTGGCAGCTGCAGACAGACCGGGTTTCCACCCAGGCGCTCCCGGATTTGCCCGACCACGCGCTGAAAATCTGCACCAGCGCGATCCATCTTGTTTACAAATGCCAGTCTCGGCACACTGTATTTGTTGGCTTGACGCCAGACCGTTTCGGATTGTGGCTCCACGCCACCGACCGCGCAAAATACCGCGACCGCACCGTCCAGAACACGCAGTGAGCGCTCGACTTCAATGGTGAAATCGACGTGCCCGGGCGTATCGATAATGTTTATTCTGTGTTCTTCAAAACCCGCATCCATGCCTCGCCAAAAACAGGTGGTCGCAGCCGAGGTGATGGTGATACCTCGCTCCTGCTCCTGCTCCATCCAATCCATGGTGGCAGCGCCATCGTGCACTTCACCGAGCTTGTGCGACACTCCTGTATAGAAGAGCACACGCTCGGTTGTCGTGGTTTTGCCGGCATCGATGTGAGCCATTATGCCCACATTGCGATACCGCTCGATTGGTGTAGTGCGTGCCACGACAGTTCGTCATAAGACTCTGGTGGAGCCCGTTTACCAGCGATAGTGAGCGAACGCTTTGTTCGCTTCAGCCATACGGTGGGTATCGTCGCGTTTCTTGACGGCAGAGCCACGCTTCTCGCCGGCATCCAGCAATTCGCCCGCGAGCTTCAAAGTCATTGATTTTTCACCACGCTTGCGAGCAGCCTCAATAATCCAGCGCATCGCGAGGCCGGTGCGCCGAACCTGGCGAACCTCGACGGGAACCTGGTAGGTTGCACCACCGACGCGGCGCGACTTCACCTCGACCGCCGGGCTCACGTTTTCCAGTGCCATTTCGAGCACTTCGAGCGGCTGGCCGCCCTTTTTCTCTTCGATCACGTCGAGCGCACCGTACATGATCTTTTCAGCGACGGACTTTTTGCCGCTGAACATCAGCATGTTGATGAACTTGGTCAGCTGGACGCTGCCGAATTTGGGATCGGGTAAAATTTCGCGCTTTGGCGCTTCGCTACGTCTGGACATGAAACGTGGTCTCGAATCTTTTCAGTTATTGCGGCGTTGACTAGCTCTTCGGGCGCTTGGCGCCGTACTTGGAGCGTCCCTGTCGGCGGCTCTCTACCCCCTGGGTATCGAGACTGCCGCGAACCGTGTGGTAGCGCACGCCCGGCAAATCCTTCACACGACCACCGCGGATCAGTACGACCGAGTGCTCTTGCAGGTTGTGGCCTTCGCCGCCGATGTACGAGGTCACCTCGAAGCCGTTGGTCAGGCGCACACGGGCGACTTTACGCATCGCCGAGTTAGGCTTCTTGGGAGTAGTGGTGTACACGCGTGTGCAAACACCGCGTTTCTGCGGGCACGCTTCCAGTGCCGGTACATTCGACTTGTCTGCCTTGCGTTTGCGCGGCTTTCGAACAAGTTGATTAATTGTCGCCATTGTAATCTCGTTTGTTGGGCGCGCAGTCTATTTCACAGACCGTCGCCCGACTTGTCAGCAGGGAAACCTTGCCTTCAGCTTGATAAAATCAGGAGAATTTACTGCTTTGGATGGCCGGGGCGCCAAGGCCCCGACAGCAAACCGCGAAGTGTAGGCACGCATTCATCCAAAGTCAACCATCGTCTTATAATCAGACGGTCTCCTGAATCGACTCGTCATCTGCCGGTGGCGGCGCACTCTCAGTGGAATCACTCTCGGCGGCGTTGATTGCAGCCGCCAGCGATTCGTCGAGTGACGGTGCCGCACGTCCCCGGCGACGCTCCTTGTGGAACGCCAGACCGGTACCGGCGGGAATCAACCGACCGACAATCACATTCTCCTTCAGCCCGCGCAACTCGTCGCCGGAGCCGCGAACCGCCGCCTCGGTGAGTACTCGTGTGGTCTCCTGGAAGGACGCCGCCGAGATAAATGACTCGGTGACCAGCGATGCCTTGGTGATACCCAGCAGAATGTGCTCGTACTTGCAGGGGTGAAGGTTGCTGGCCACCAGATTCGCATTGATCTCTTTGGCCTCGGCATACTCGACCTGCTCGCCCGCCAGAAACTTCGAGTCGCCGGCCTCGCTGATCTCCACCTTGCGCAGCATCTGACGCACGATGACTTCGATGTGCTTGTCGTTGATCTTTACACCCTGGAGACGATAGACGTCCTGAATCTCTTTGACGAGATAGGCCGACAGCGCCTCGATCCCCAACAGGCGCAAGATGTCCTGCGGATTCGGTTCACCATCTGCAATAACCTCACCACGCTCTACCTGCTCACCCTCGAACACGTTGATATGGCGCCATTTCGGAATCAGCTCTTCGTGCCGCTCGGCTTCAGGGCCGGTGATGACGAGTCGCTGCTTGCCCTTGGTCTCCTTACCAAAACTCACGGTACCGGTGCGCTCGGCAAGAATCGCAGGCTCTTTCGGCTTACGCGCTTCGAACAAGTCGGCAACGCGTGGCAGACCACCCGTGATATCGCGGTTTTTCGTCGACTCCTGGGGAATTCGCGCGACCACATCACCCACCGCCACTTCGTCTTCGTCATTCAGACTGACGGTGGCGCCGGCCGGCAGCAGGTAACTGGCGGGAATGTTCGTGCCTGCGTAGCAGAGGTCGTCGCCATTCTTGTCCACCAGTCGCACCATTGGACGCAGATCCTTGTCCTTGCCAGTGGCGCGTTGCTTCGGATCGGCGATCACAATCGAGCTGACGCCGGTCAGATCGTCGGTTTCGCTATTGACGGTCACGCCATCGACAAAATCGGAGAACTTGGCCACACCGGCCACCTCAGTGATGATCGGGTGCATGTGCGGATCCCACACGGCAACCGTCGCCCCTGCTGGCACCGAAGCACCATCTTCGTACTTGATCACCGCACCGTAGGGCACCTTGTAGCGCTCGCGTTCACGACCGCTCTCATCGACCAGCCCAATCTCACCGGAGCGAGACACCAGCACCAGCTCCTTGTTGTTGTTCTTGACCGACTTCAGGTTGTGAAAGCGAATCGAGCCCGCCGCTTTGACCTCGACGGAGCTTGCCGCCGCGGACCGACTGGCCGCACCACCAATGTGGAACGTCCGCATCGTCAACTGAGTACCCGGCTCACCAATTGACTGCGCCGCCATCACACCGACCGCTTCGCCATCGTTAATCATGTGCCCGCGAGCGAGATCGCGGCCGTAGCACTTGGAGCAGACGCCAAAGTTTGTCTCACAGGCAATCGCAGAGCGCACAATCAATTCGTCGACACCAGACTCTTCCAGCACATCGACCAGTCGCTCATCCAGCAGTGTGCCCTGCTCGACGACCAGTTCCTCGGTGCCCGGCTTATACACGTGATGCGCCGTGACTCGACCGAGCACCCGCTCACCGAGCGGTTCGACGACATCACCACCCTCGATCACCGGTTTCATGGTGACGCCGTTCTCGGTGCCACAATCGTATTCGGTCACCACCAGATCCTGCGCAACATCGACCAGACGCCGTGTCAGATAGCCCGAGTTAGCGGTTTTCAGTGCGGTATCCGCGAGACCTTTGCGTGCGCCGTGGGTCGAGATGAAGTACTGCAGTACATTCAGTCCCTCGCGAAAGTTCGCCGTGA
Source organism: uncultured Granulosicoccaceae bacterium (assembly GCA_964646405.1). Classification (GTDB taxonomy): domain Bacteria; phylum Pseudomonadota; class Gammaproteobacteria; order Granulosicoccales; family Granulosicoccaceae; genus CAKZSB01. Next base: position 5,278 of record CAZYDV010000120.1, read on the forward strand.
TCGGCGTCTCGATGATGGAACCATCCGGCTTTGCCATCAGACCACGCATCCCGGCCAACTGGCGAATCTGTGCCGCAGAGCCTCGCGCACCGGAATCGGACATCATGTAGATCGAGTTGAACGACGCCTGCTCGACTGCATCACCGCCATCGGCCGTGACTTTCTCTGAGCCAAGCTTTTTCATCATGGAGCTCGCGACCTGGTCATTTGCCTTGGACCAGATATCCACCACCTTGTTGTAGCGCTCACCCTGGGTGACGAGACCCGAGGAGTACTGCTCCTCAATCTCTTTCACTTCGGACTCGGCGCCGCCGATGATGTCATGCTTGTCGTCGGGGATAACCATGTCTTCGACACCGATGGATACGCCAGCTCGCGTGGCAAAGCGAAATCCGGTGTACATCAGCTGATCGACGAAGATTACGGTGTCTTTTAAGCCCACGTTGCGATAGCACGCGTTGATAAGACGCGAAATGTTCTTCTTCGACAGATTGCAATTGACCAATGCGAACGGCAAGCCCAGCGGCAGCAGCTCAGACAGCAGCGCTCGCCCAACGGTGGTCTCCACGCGCTTGTACTCGGCAGCGTTGGATCCATCCTCCTGTACGACGGTATCTCGCACCCGGCAAATCACCTTGGCGCCAATATCGACAACGCCGGTCATCAGCGCGCGTTCGCATTCGTCGACTGAGCTGAAACTCATACCCTGCCCACGCGCACGAGCATCTTCGCGTGAGGTGTAATACAGGCCCAGAACGATATCCTGCGAGGGCACGATAATCGGCTCGCCGTTGGCGGGCGACAGGATGTTGTTGGTCGACATCATCAGTGCGCGAGACTCAAGTTGAGCCTCAATCGACAACGGCACGTGAACGGCCATTTGGTCGCCGTCGAAATCGGCGTTGAACGCCGCACAGACCAGCGGATGCAACTGGATCGCTTTACCTTCGATCAGTACCGGTTCAAACGCCTGAATACCCAGACGGTGAAGTGTCGGCGCGCGATTCAACAGCACAGGATGCTCGCGGATGACCTCTTCAAGGATATCCCAGACTTCCGGTCCCTCGCGCTCGACCATCTTCTTCGCCGCCTTGATGGTCGTGGCCATGCCGCGCAGTTGCAGCTTGCTGAAGATGAACGGTTTGAACAGCTCGAGTGCCATCTTTTTCGGCAAGCCGGTCTGGTGCAGCTTCAGGGTGGGTCCGCACACGATGACGGATCGGCCCGAGTAGTCGACGCGTTTGCCAAGCAGGTTCTGGCGAAAACGTCCCTGCTTGCCTTTGATCATGTCGGCCAGCGATTTCAACGGCCGTTTGTTGCTGCCGGTGATGGCACGGCCACGACGGCCGTTATCGAGCAATGCATCGACTGATTCCTGCAACATACGCTTTTCGTTGCGCACGATGATGTCCGGCGCGTTTAGCTCGAGCAGTCGACGCAGGCGATTGTTGCGGTTGATGACGCGGCGATACAGATCATTGAGATCAGAGGTGGCAAAGCGGCCCCCGTCCAATGGCACCAGCGGGCGCAGATCGGGTGGCAACACCGGCAGCACGATCATCACCATCCACTCCGGCTTGTTGCCAGACTCGATGAACGAATCGATCAGCTTCAGGCGCTTGATAAAGCGCTTGAGCTTGGTCTCGGACTTGGTGCCGTCGATCTCTTCGCGCAGCTTGCGTGACTCGGATTCCAGATCGATTTTACGCAGCAGGTCGTGGACAGCCTCGGCGCCCATGCGCGCGTCGAATTCGTCACCGTGCTCCTCGATCGCCTCCAGGTATTGCTCATCGCTCAAAAGCTGACCGCGCTCAAGCGCTGTGAGTCCCTCGTCGATGACGACGTAGGCCTCGAAGTAGAGCACGCGCTCGATCTCGCGCAGCGTCATGTCGAGCAACAGACCGATACGCGACGGCAGTGACTTCAAAAACCAGATGTGCGCGACCGGGCTGGCCAGTTCGATGTGCCCCATGCGCTCGCGGCGCACGCGGGTGAGCGTGACTTCAACACCACACTTTTCGCAGACTACACCCCGATGCTTTAAGCGCTTGTATTTTCCACACAGGCACTCGTAGTCCTTGACCGGGCCAAAGATCTTGGCGCAGAACAGGCCGTCGCGCTCCGGCTTGAAGGTCCGGTAGTTGATGGTCTCCGGCTTTTTGACTTCGCCATAGGACCAGGAGCGAATCATCTCCGGAGAGGTCAGCCCGATGCGAATTCGATCAAAGTCTTCGTTCTGGTTTTGCAGCTTGTAGTTGAACAGTAAATCTTTCATTTTTGCTCCAGTAGCGGAATTAGGTTCGATTAGTCAGCACAGCTAATGACCTAATCCTGCTCAAGTTCAATATTGATCCCGAGCGACCTGATCTCCTTCAGCAACACATTGAAGGACTCCGGCATCCCCGCTTCCATACGGTGATCGCCATCGACGATATTCTTGTACATCTTGTTTCGACCCACGACATCGTCCGATTTTACCGTCAACATCTCACGCAGTGTGTACGCCGCGCCGTACGCTTCCAGCGCCCACACCTCCATCTCACCAAATCGCTGACCACCAAACTGCGCTTTACCACCGAGCGGCTGCTGCGTCACCAGACTGTACGGACCGGTAGAACGCGCGTGCATTTTGTCGTCAACCAGGTGGTTGAGTTTCAACATATGCATGTAACCCACGGTCACCGGTCGGTCGAACGGCTCGCCACTGCGACCATCGATCAGGTGAGCCTGACCCGTTTCCGGCAGGCCTGCCAGTTTGAGCATGGCTTTGATCTCGCTCTCGGCCGCACCGTCAAATACCGGTGTCGCCATCGGCACGCCACCGCGCAGATTATTGGACATCTCGGAGATCTCTTCGTCCGACATGGTATCCAGTTCGGTCTGCTTGACGTCGCCGTTGTGGTTGTACACGCGGTCGAGAAACTTGCGCAACTCCTTCACGCTCTTTTGCGTATCGAGCATATCGCCAATGCGTTTGCCGATGCCTTTCGCCGCCCAACCCAGGTGGGTCTCGAGTACCTGCCCAACGTTCATTCGCGACGGTACACCGAGCGGATTCAAACAGATATCCACCGGCGTGCCATCCTCTGAATAAGGCATATCCTCGACCGGTACGATCATCGAGATGACCCCTTTGTTACCGTGACGACCCGCCATCTTGTCACCGGGCTGCAGACGACGCTTGACGGCCAGATAGACCTTGACCATCTTCAACACGCCGGGCGCCAATTCATCACCCGAGGTGATTTTCTCTTTCTGCTCGAGAAAACGCTGTTCGAATTGCTCGCGCTGTTCGTTGATCTGCGCGCTCATTTTCTCCAGTTGAACGTTCAGGTCTTCATCTTTGAGGCTGATGTTCAACCACGAATCGCGCTCCACGTCTTCCAGATACTCGGCGGTAATCTGCTCGCCCTTTTTCAGTCCCTTAGGACCTTTGTCTGCGTCTTGCCCGACGATCAACCGCTCGATTCGAGAGAACATATCGTCTTCGACAATCCGCAATTCATCGTCGAGATCCTTGCGCACCTGCTTGAGTTCTTCTTTCTCAACCTGCAGTGCGCGCGCATCTTTTTCGACACCATCACGCGTAAAGACTCTGACGTCGATGACCGTACCGTCCATGCCAGGCGGCACACGCAGCGACGTGTCTTTGACGTCAGATGCCTTCTCGCCAAAGATCGCACGCAGCAGTTTTTCTTCAGGGGTGAGCTGGGTCTCGCCCTTGGGCGTCACCTTGCCCACGAGGATGTCGTTCGGCTTGACCTCGGCACCCACATAGACCACACCAGACTCATCAAGCTTCGACAGCAGCCCTTCCGAGACATTCGGTATGTCGGCGGAGATCTCTTCCGGCCCAAGCTTGGTATCTCGAGCAACACAGTTGAGCTCTTCGATGTGAATCGTGGTGAAGCGATCTTCCTGTACCACGCGCTCGGAGATCAGAATGGAATCTTCGAAGTTGTAGCCGTTCCAGGGCATGAACGCGATCAGCATATTCTGGCCGAGTGCGAGTTCACCCATATCGGTACTCGGCCCGTCGGCCAGCACATCGCCGCGCTCAATGACGTCGCCTGGCTTCACCAGCGGACGCTGGTTGATGCAGGTGTTCTGGTTAGAGCGCGTGTATTTGGTCAGCGTGTAGATATCGACACCGGTCTCACCCTGACCCGCCTCGTCATCGTGTGCCCGAACAACAATACGACCGGCATCGACCGAGTCGACGGAACCACCGCGCTTGGCGACCACGGTGGCGCCCGAGTCGACCGCGACACGACGCTCCATGCCGGTACCCACCAGCGGCTTTTCAGCGCGCAGAGTCGGCACAGCCTGGCGCTGCATGTTCGAGCCCATCAAGGCGCGGTTCGCGTCATCGTGCTCGAGGAACGGAATCATTGAAGCTGCCACCGAGACAATCTGTTTCGGTGACACATCCATGTACTCGACTTTGTCTGGCGTGGACATCGCAAATTCGTTGCGATGGCGACAGGACACCAGCTCGTCAGTCAGTGCACCCGAGTCGTCGAGCGAGGCATTCGCCTGTGCGATGACATAGTTGCCTTCTTCAATCGCCGACAGATACTCAACCTGATCGGTCACCGCGCCATCGGCCACTTTGCGATACGGCGTTTCGAGAAAACCGTACTGGTTAGTTCGCGCATAGACGGCCAGCGAGTTGATCAGACCGATGTTGGGCCCTTCCGGCGTCTCAATCGGGCAAACCCGACCATAGTGCGTGGGATGAACATCGCGCACTTCAAAACCTGCGCGCTCACGGGTTAGACCACCCGGGCCCAGTGCCGAAACGCGGCGCTTGTGGGTGACTTCTGAGAGCGGATTGTTCTGATCCATGAATTGCGACAACTGGCTGGAACCGAAAAATTCCTTGATCGCGGCAGCAATCGGCTTGGCATTGATGATGTCCTGGGGCATCAGGCCCTCAGATTCGACCATGCCCAGTCGCTCGCGTACTGCGCGCTCGACTCGAACCAGGCCAACGCGAAAGACGTTTTCTGCCATTTCGCCCACGCTTCGAATGCGGCGATTACCCAGATGATCGATATCGTCGACAATGCCCTGACCGTTGCGAATATCGATCAACGCCTGCAACACCTGCAGGATATCGAGCTTGTCGAGCGTACCCGGTCCGGTGATTTCATCGCGCCCGAGGCGACGATTGAATTTCATTCGACCAACGGCGGACAAATCGTATCGATCCGGCGTGAAGAACAGATTGTTGAAAAGCGTTTGTGCCGCTTCCTTGGTCGGTGGCTCTCCCGGTCGCATCATGCGATAGATTTCGACCTGTGCCTCCAGCTCGGTGCTGGTCTGATCGATGCGCAGGGTGCTGGAAATGTACGGGCCACGATCCAGATCGTTGGTGTAGATGAAACGCGCTTCCTTGGGCTCGAGCTTCAGGAAATCTTCCAGGTTTTCCTCGGTGATCTCGGCGTTGGCCATCATGCCAACCTCGCCGGTTTCCTTGTCGACCAGATCGTGTGCGAGAATTTTACCGACCAGATACTCAGGCGGTACCTCGAGTTTGGTCATGCCGGCCTTTTCCATCTGCCGAACGTGCTTGGCGTTGATCCGTCGACCCGCTTCCACAATGACGGTCTTGCCATTTTTCAGATCAAAGCCGAAAGTCTCGCCACGCAGCCTCGCGGGCACAAGTTCCAGATTAATCTTGGTCTTGGTAAAGGTGACCAGGTTGGTCTCGAAAAACTGCTCCAGGATATCCGTCGTGGTGTATCCGAGCGCCCGCAGGATAATAGTGGCGGGCAGCTTGCGGCGGCGGTCAATTCGAGTGAAAACGCAATCTTTCGCGTCGAACTCAAAGTCGAGCCAGGAGCCACGATAGGGAATCACACGGGCTGAAAACAGCAGTTTGCCTGATGAGTGAGTCTTGCCGCGATCGTGATCGAAAAACACACCCGGGCTACGGTGCAACTGAGACACGATGACACGCTCTGTGCCATTGATGATAAACGTGCCATTGTCAGTCATGAGCGGCAACTCGCCCATGTAGACTTCCTGCTCCTTGATGTCCTTGACCACCCGGTTGTCACCGGATGCCTTGTCATAGATGACCAATCGACACAGCACGCGCAACGGCGCTGCGAATGTCAAACCGCGGATGCTGCACTCGCGCTCGGTAAATACCGGCTTACCCAGTCGGTAGTTCACGTACTGCAGCTCAACGTTGCCAGCGTAGCTGACAATAGGCATCACCGACTTGAAAGCTCCATGCAAACCCTTATCTGCCAACTGATCGACAGATTTGTCCTTTTGCAGAAAGGAGCGGTACGAATCTAGCTGCGTTTTCAGCAGAAATGGCGCGTCCAGAATGGACGGGCGCTTGCCGAAATCCTTGCGGATTCGCTTTTTCTCGGTGAAGGAATAGGTCATCTAGAATCCTCTATACCCAACTAGTACATCGCTCGAATGAAACGCCCGCCTCAGCCACCAGCACGGTGACTGAAACAGGAACAGGCCGGCACTATTTGCCAGCCAACCTACAGACCGCCGAAGCGATTGGGCTACTTGATTTCTACCGTAGCCCCTGCTTCTTCAAGCAGCTTCTTCGCTTCTTCTGCATCGTCCTTGGAAGCGCCTTCGCGCACAGGTGCAGGTGCACCTTCAACCAGCGCCTTGGCTTCCTTCAGACCGAGTCCGGTCATGCCGCGAACCGCTTTAATGACGCCAACTTTGTTGTCGCCGAAGCTCGCCAGAACAACGTTGAACTCAGTCTGCTCTTCAGCAGCACCACCGCCAGCGTCACCACCTGCCGCAGCAGGCGCTGCAGCGACGGCTGCCGCAGCACTTACGCCAAATTTTTCTTCCATGTCCTTGATGAGGTCGACGACCTCCATCACGCTCATGTTGGAAATCGCTTCGAGAATTTCGTCTTTAGAAACAGCCATTTTATTTAGCTACCCTGAATCAGTTAGACGCACATTGCCTGTTTGGCAAGTTTTTTGTGCGATTGAGTGAAAGTTAAACAGTGAAATCAAGCAGCGTCTTTGGAGAGACGAACCGCCTCTACCGTACGAACGAGCTTTCCGGGAACTTCGTTGAGTGTGCGAGCCAGCTTGCCAATTGGCGCCTGCAAGACAGACATCAGCATGGAGATCGCCTGATCGCGTGTCGGCAAATTGGCGAGCTTGCCAAGTTCCGATGCTTCGAGCTTCTGACCACCCACGGCGGCCATTCGGACCACCAGCTTGTCATTCTCTTTGGCAAAATCACGCACCAGGCGAGCGGCCGCCCCGGGATCTTCCTGCGAAAACGCAAGTAGCAACGGGCCGGACATATCGTCCTGCATACACTCAAACTCAGTACCCTGCACCGCACGCCTGGCCAGTGAATTCTTGACCACACGCATGTACACGCCTGTCTCCCGGGCTTTTGCCCGAAGTTCAGTCATGTCGGTAACAGAGATACCCCGGTACTCAGCTGCCACAGCCGACATCGCAGATGACGCTACATCTGCAACCTCGGCGACAACTGCTTCTTTCTCTTGTCGAGTTAAAGCCATTGAGCACCATTTTCCCGAAGATTCGAAATGAACCTTCGATAGTGTGTACTCTGGTGAGTACACGGTTGAAACCGGCCGAACAAACCGCAGTCCGACCCCCGTCTGCGCAGGCAATTAAGCGTGCTAACACGCACCTGCGGTCTTTGACGTGAAACAGCTTTTGGCTCTTTCACTCAAAGTTGGATCCGACTAAAAAGTCGGAGCGAGCCTCGAACCATTAAGGATCGAGGCTCATAAAACTGGAAAAGACGTCAGGTAAGCGGGCCGAGGTCGACCGCGAGCCCAGGCCCCATCGTAGAGGACACGGTGGCCTTGCGAAGGTAGATGCCCTTGGCAGCAGACGGCTTGGCTTTGACCAGCTCCGCCAGCAGGCTTGTCAGGTTTTCCTGCAGCGCGTCCGGAGTGAAATCCACCTTGCCGATCGGGCAATGAATGATGCCGGCCTTGTCTGTACGGAACTGCACCTGTCCAGCTTTGGCATTGCGCACCGCAGTCTCGACATCAGGGGTCACGGTGCCAACCTTCGGGTTGGGCATCAGACCGCGAGGACCAAGAATGGTGCCAAGCGCGCCGACAACACGCATGGAGTCAGGCGTCGCGACAACGATATCGAAGTTGAGATTACCCTGTTTGATTGAGTCGGCCAGATCATCGAAACCGACGATGTCCGCACCGGCTGCCGTTGCCTTTTCGGCCTGTTCGCCCTGTGCAAAAACAGCCACGCGAGTGGTACGTCCAGTGCCATTGGGCAAGACGGTAGAACCGCGTACGACCTGATCAGACTTCCGAGGATCAACGCCGAGATTGACCGAAACATCAACGGTCTCGTTGAACTTGACACCTGACAATTCTTTCAGCAGTCCAAACGCCTCGCCCGCCTCATAGACTTTTTCGGCGTCGACTTTTTCGCGGATCAGCTTTGCACGTTTGCTCAACTTAGCCATCAGACCACTCCCTCCACTTCGAGCCCCATGCTGCGAGCGCTACCGGCGATCGTTCGAACCGCAGCATCCATGTCGGCAGCTGTCAAATCCGGATCCTTGGTTTTGGCAATTTCTTCAAGTTGTTCGCGAGTGACTTTACCAACCTTGTTGGTGTTGGGTGTGCCACTGCCCTTGGCAATGCCAGCAGCCTTTTTCAACAGGACAGCCGCAGGCGGTGTCTTGGTGATATAGGTGAACGAGCGGTCGTTGTACACGGTGATGACCACCGGCACGGGCATGCCCTGCTCCAGCGACGAGGTGGCCGCATTAAATGCCTTGCAGAACTCCATGATGTTCACACCATGCTGGCCCAGCGCGGGACCGACAGGTGGACTGGGGTTTGCCTGACCAGCAGGCACCTGCAGCTTGATATAAGCTTCTATCTTTTTGGCCATTTTTTCTCCCGCGGGTGCTGGCGCCGTGAGGCTCCCCGTCGTGTCGGACCAGGTGGATTAAATCAGGACTTTTCGACCTGACTGAACTCGAGCTCGACCGGCGTTGACCGGCCAAAGATCTGCACTGCAACCAAGAGGCGATTTTTGTCGAAGTTGACTTCTTCGACCACGCCGTTGAAGTCGTTGAACGGTCCGTCGGTGACACGCACGACTTCGCCGACGTCGAACAGCACCTTCGGCCGCGGCTTGTCGGTACCATCCTGCACACGCTGCAAAATAGCATCGGCTTCTTTTTCAGTAATCGGCGCAGGGCGATCGGCAGTACCTCCGATAAAACCCAGGACGCGCGGCACTTCTTTCACCAGGTGCCAGGTCTCGTCGTTCATTTCCATCTGTACGAGAACGTATCCAGGGAAAAACTTGCGTTCCGAACGACGCTTCTGACCACCGCGAATTTCTACGACTTCTTCAGTTGGAACGAGTATTTCACCGAACGCTTCGGTCAGCCCGGCTCGCTCGATGCGCTCTTCCATCGACCGCTTGACCGAACCCTCGTAGCCGGAAAACGCCTGGACCACGTACCAGTTCATCGCCATGTCAGCTACCCAGGTCAGTAATTGCCCTGAATGCACCACTGAGCATCCAGTCGAGCAACCACAGGAAAATCCCGACAATAATGACAATCACGACCACCATCAGGGTTGTCTGTGTCGTCTCTGCGCGAGTCGGCCAGACTACCTTGCGTACTTCGGTGCGGGAATCCTTAAAGAATTCGGAGGTGCGGCGCCCGAATGCGGTCTGCAAAATAAGGAACACTGCGACGCCAAACACCGCCAGCAGCGCGAGCACCCGGTACAGAAAAGAAAACTCGCCGAAGGCGTAAAACAGCGCCAGGCCACCAAGCACCAGCGCGCCTGCGCCGATCAGCTTGATGCGATCTGCCGGGCTTTCGGTAATCTCTGCTTTCGCCGCCATCAATATTCCGTCGGAGTTACTGCCACTTTTAAAAAGTGGCAGGCCAGGAGGGACTCGAACCCCCAACCTGCGGTTTTGGAGACCGCTGCTCTGCCAATTGAGCTACTGGCCTGTAAACGCAAAAAGCGGGGTGCGAATATTCGCCCCCGCCCAATACATTGCCGGGACCTGATCTAGTCGTTGATCTTGGCGACGACACCGGCGCCTACGGTACGACCACCTTCGCGAATCGCGAAACGCAACCCTTCTTCCATCGCGATCGGAGCGATCAGCTCCACGTTCATTTTCACGTTGTCTCCAGGCATTACCATCTCGACGCCTTCGGGCAACTCACACGCTCCCGTCACATCCGTGGTTCGAAAGTAAAACTGCGGACGGTAACCTTTGAAAAACGGCGTGTGACGTCCACCTTCATCCTTCGACAAAATATACACCTCGCACTCGAATTTCGTGTGCGGGTTAATGCTGCCTGGCTTACACAATACCTGACCACGCTCTACTTCGTCTCGCTTGGTGCCGCGCAACAAAATACCGCAGTTGTCGCCCGCCTCACCTTGATCCAGCAGCTTGCGGAACATCTCGACACCAGTGACTGTGGTCTTGGTCGTCTCTTTGATGCCGACAATCTCGACTTCTTCGCCCACTTTTACAATCCCGCGCTCGATTCGCCCGGTCACTACCGTGCCGCGACCCGAGATTGAGAAGACGTCTTCGATCGGCATCAGGAAGTTACCTTCTACCGGACGCTCAGGAATCGGAATGTACTCATCCATCGCTTCGATCAGCTTGCCAATCGACGGGACGCCGATATCACTGCTGTCGCCTTCCAGCGCCTTTAACGCCGAACCCGTGACGATTGGCGTGTCATCGCCGGGGAATTCGTAGCTGTCCAACAGCTCACGCACTTCCATCTCGACAAGCTCGAGCAATTCTTCGTCATCGACCATGTCTGCCTTGTTCAGGTAGACCACGATGTACGGTACACCCACCTGACGGGCCAGCAGGATGTGCTCGCGCGTTTGCGGCATCGGGCCATCGGCGGCTGAACAAACCAGGATCGCGCCGTCCATCTGCGCCGCACCGGTGATCATGTTCTTCACATAGTCCGCGTGACCGGGGCAGTCGACGTGCGCATAGTGGCGACTGTCTGACTCGTACTCTACGTGCGCTGTTGCAATCGTGATACCACGTGCTCGCTCTTCAGGCGCATTATCTATCTGGTCGTAGGCTTTGAACTCGCCGCCCATCGCCTCGGCCTGCACTTTTGTCAGCGCCGCTGTCAGCGTTGTCTTCCCATGGTCTACGTGGCCTATCGTGCCTACGTT
>CAZYDV010000121.1:0-16473 GCA_964646405.1 uncultured Granulosicoccaceae bacterium
CAACGCGCCGGACCGTGTCAGGAACTGAGCGTCCTCCTGGGTATAGATATCGTTGGTCACTACAGCGATATCGTGCCGGTCGCGCATGTGTTTGCAGAGCCTGCCAAGCAGTGACGTTTTGCCGGTACCGACCGGCCCGCCTATACCGACGCGAAGGGGGGATGGTGTATGACTCATACTGGGGCTCCTTTTGAATGCTGGCCGCTGATACGCTGGCATCGGCTTTACGATCGAAATAAACGGCAATACTGTGTTTCGTGAAGGCTGCTCGCCATCGCCAGTGCCGGCGAGCTGTAGCCAATGTCGTCATCGGTTATCTGCAGCGCCGTGTGCACGGCGTGTTCGATGGCACTGCCAAGTTGATACAACACGCCCTGCCCGTCGCTTTGCCCGAGCGGGATGAGCTTGATACCGGCAGTTACCTGATTTTCCAGCCAACTGTAGGCATAAGCCTGCAGTACCGCATTCAGGCCGATTCCTTCGCGCTGACAAAACAGTGCAAAACCCGCAAGCTGACTCTGCGGGTACGATGCAAAAAAATCGAGCTCCAGAGATTTGAGCAAAGCCGTGAGGGCGCGGCCGCGATGAGATTCCTCGCGACGCAGCTCAGCAGTCTCTCGCACCGCAATGGCCATTTGATCCCAGTGCGTAAAGCACGCAGTGTCCTGCTGCTTACACGCATCGTAGAGTCGGCACAACAGCGGCAATTCCTGCTGGGCGATCGTACCGTCGAGCTGTTCACCCAACCACTGATGCAACGATGGACGATCATCGATCCAGCCGGCTTCAACCGCCCACTCAATACCCTGCGAATAGCTAAACGCCCCAACCGGTGATGCCGGGCTGCTGATTTGCAGCAATTTCAGTAGTGGCTGCACGGAAATTCTGTCCTGACTAGTGACTGTGATCGTGATCGTGCGAATGGTGGTGACCGCCACCGTAGGCGCCGGGCTCCGGATTGAAAGGTACCAGAGCTGTTTCTACCTGCAACCCCAGACCACGCAGCATGTCATCGAGCACGTGATCGTGCAGATAGCTGACGGAGCCCTGCCCGTTGCCGTCTACGACCATTTGCACTGGTACGTGCCGATTGCCCAGGTGATAACACGCGCGAGCAAACAGCAGTGGGTCACCACAACTGACCACGGACAATTTCTCTTCGGCGGCGACGACTTCAATGGTTTCGCCTTCGCTGGTAGCGAGTTTGTCACCGTGATGCAGGCTCTCGCCACGATCGAGAATAATACCGGCCTCACGACCATCGCTGAGTGTGACTCGCAGGCGCGACTTCTCGCGTTTGTCGATCGGCAGCGTGACGCTTGCCGATGCCGGGCTGGTGGCGTCGGCGCGCCGGGTAAATTGCAACATGTTCGCTCCCGCCTAGAACAAATTATACAGTTGCGCCAGCGGCAACTCGGTGGCCGGCTCGCAACTGAGCACTTCGCCGTCTGCTTTCACCACGTAGGTCTGCGGATCGACTTCGATATCGGGCTGGTATTCATTGTGAATCATGTCGGCCTTGGTGACGCTGCGACATTGCGAAACCTCCCCGATCATGCTCGTCAGTTGTAGTTGATCAGCGACACCGGCCTGCTTTGCCGCACGGGACAGGAAGGTCATCGAGGTGCTGGCCCGCGCGCCTCCCAGCGCACCGAACATCGGCCGATAGTGAACCGGTTGCGGTGTCGGGATAGACGCGTTGGGATCGCCCATCGGCGCATAGGCAATCATGCCGCCCTTGATCACAAGCGATGGCTTGGCGCCAAAAAAGGCCGGCTTCCACAGCACCAGATCGGCGAGCTTACCCACCTCGACCGAGCCGACTTCGTGCGCGATACCATGCGACAGCGCCGGGTTGATCGTGTACTTGGCGACGTAGCGCCGCGCCCTGAAGTTATCCAGATCGGCAGCGTCGCCCGCCAGCGAGCCGCGCTGCACTCGCATTTTGTGGGCGGTCTGCCAGGTGCGGCAGATCACTTCACCGACTCGCCCCATCGCCTGTGAATCTGACGCGATCATCGAAAAGGCGCCAAGGTCCTGCAGTATGTCTTCAGCGGCGATGGTCTCACGGCGAATACGCGACTCGGCAAATGCGACGTCCTCGGCGATGGCCGGATCGAGATGGTGGCAAACCATCAGCATGTCGAGGTGTTCGTCGATGGTGTTGACGGTATAGGGCCGCGTCGGGTTGGTTGACGAAGGCAGCACATTGGCAAGCCCACAGGCTTTGATGATATCCGGTGCGTGACCACCGCCTGCGCCTTCGGTGTGGTAAGTGTGAATCGTGCGCCCCTTCATCGCCGCCAGCGAGTGCTCGACAAAGCCGGATTCATTTAAGGTGTCGGTGTGGATCGCCACCTGCACATCCATCTGCTCTGCGACGCTCAGACAACAATCGATAGACGCTGGCGTGGTGCCCCAATCCTCGTGTAGTTTGAGCCCGATCGCACCGGCGCTGATCTGCTCTTCGAGTGCTGCCGACAGACTGCCGTTGCCCTTGCCCAGAAAACCCAGGTTCATCGGCAGGGCATCGGCTGCCTGCAGCATTCGATGGATATTCCACGGGCCCGGTGTGCAGGTGGTGGCGTTGGTGCCAGTGGCAGGGCCGGTACCACCGCCGAGCATCGTAGTGATGCCAGAGGCGATCGCATCCTCGATTTGTTGTGGGCAAATAAAGTGTATGTGGGCATCGATGCCGCCGGCGGTCAGAATCATGCCCTCTCCGGCGATAGCCTCGGTGCCGGGCCCGATGGCGATGTCGACGCCGGGCTGAATATCCGGATTACCGGCCTTGCCAATCGCACTGATGCGGCCGTTCTTGATGCCGACATCGGCTTTGACAACACCCCAGTGATCCAGAATGGTCGCGTTGGTGATGATCACATCGACAACGTCAGCACTGGCGAGCTGGCTTTGCCCCATGCCGTCGCGAATGACTTTGCCACCGCCGAATTTAACTTCCTCGCCATAGAGGGTGCGATCGTCCTCGACTTCGATCCACAGTGCAGTATCGCCCAGTCGCACGCGATCACCGGTAGTCGGACCGTACATCTCTGCATAGGCCTGCCGGCTGATAGTCGTCATGATTTCAGACTCGATAACAAGACAGTTGAAAACCGATTCGCCAACGGTGTGTTTCGTGGCATCACAACTTACCCATAATCTGTTGATTAAAACCGTATACGGTGCGCGCGCCGGCTAGTGCTACCAGTTCAACGGTTCTGGATTGCCCGGGTTCGAATCGCACTGCGGTACCGGCGGCGATGTTGAGACGAAAGCCGCGCGCCTGCTCGCGTTCGAAGAACAGCGCCGGGTTGACTTCATAGAAGTGGTAGTGCGATCCCACCTGCACCGGACGATCACCGCTGTTGGCGACCTCGATGGTGACCGTGTCGCGACCGGCATTGAGCTCGATATCGCCATCAGCACAGATGATTTGACCCGGAATCATGTGGCCGCTCCTGCGTTGCCCGCAACATCCGCCGGGGGCTGCAACGGCTCGTGAACGGTGACGAGCTTGGTGCCGTCCGGAAAGGTCGCCTCGACCTGGACATCGTGAATCAGCGCCGGCACGCCTTCCATTACCTGATCGGTGGTCAGCAGCGTGCGCCCAAAGGACATCAACTCCGCAACGCTGCAACCATCGCGAGCGCCTTCGATGATTTGCATGCTGATATAGGCCACCGATTCAGGGTAGTTGAGCTTAACGCCGCGCAGCAGGCGACGCTCGGCAACCAGTGCCGCGGTATACAGCAGCAACTTGTCTTTTTCACGTGGCGTCAGTTCCATAAGGATGTCCCAAAGTTTAGTGTTTCAGGTGGCCCATATTCTGGGCTCTACCACATCGCGCCCGATCACAACCGGCCGCAGTACACGCCAGGCGGACACAAACCCGCGCCGCGCGGACTCGGCACTATCGCCCAGGTAGCGAACCAGTATGAGATCGTCGAAGTTTGTAGCAAAAAAAGGTTCGTCTGCGGGCAACACCGCTCTGACGGCCTGAATAATTTCATCGCCGGGTGCACCGCGCAGCGTAGCCACTAGCATGCCGTGCACCACCGCGCCGCGCATCCCGCTCAGGCGATTGAGATCATCGGCCCCGCTCACTTGCAATCGCTCGTGCAACAGCGGTTTATCGTCTTTGAAGAGCTGTACCCGGTTGCATACCAGCCCTGCAACAAAGCGATTGTCGCCAGCCGGCCGACCAAGACAGTTGATGTCCCAACCGATGAACCGGCTTTGCGAGGTGAGATTGACTTGTAGAGATTGCAGCGCACGGCAGCTATCGAAATAGATCGATTCCTGGGGCATCCACTCAAGCGCCGCATTGCCGATGGTAATATGCTGATGCTGTGCCGCATGGCGACCGTTAGAGCCGTAGTATTTAGTGGCACCGGGTGTTGTGATCAGCGCAGCCGAGCTGTCAGCGCAAAATGTCTCGAGCAATAGCTGGTCGCTACCGACGATGCCACCGGGCGGGTGCAACACATAGGTATGGCAAACGCTGTCGCCTTCCGGATAAAAAGGCCGCTGTACCATTAACGGTCCAGTGTGCTCACGACGCACAATCGTTTTGCCTTGATGGTGCTCGAAGTTCAGTTTGAGACGCGCTTTCCAGCCGCTGCGATCAGGTGCGATGGCACGTTGGATCGCAGGCGCGATCGGCCGATGATCAGCTGTGGGCTCAGATTCTATAAGATCGCCGTTAAACACAAATCTCCTCTATGTGTGCGCTGGATGAATCGGCACTAGACCACCAGATACTCGTTCACTAGCTCATCACTGAGTTGATTCATCTCCCCGTGCGCGACAATGCTGCCTCGCTCCATGATAGCGAATCGGTCGGCCACCTTGCGGATAAATGGCAGCTTTTGCTCGATCAACAGCACGGCTATGTTCATATCGCGGCTCAGGGTGGAGATGACATCCGCGATCTCCTGCACGATACTAGGCTGAATGCCTTCGGTTGGTTCGTCGAGAATGAGAAGCTTCGGCTCCAGCACCAGCGCACGTGCAATCGCCAGCTGTTGTTGCTGACCACCAGACAGATCTCCACCGCGCCGGTTTTTCATCTGTGCCAGCACCGGGAAGAGATCGTAGATTCGCTGCGGTATCGCGCGCGATCCGGATGGGCGAGAAAAAAAACCGGTGCGAATGTTCTCTTCAACGCTCAGCAGTGGAAAAATCTGGCGTCCCTGCGGCACATAGCCGACTCCGGCTGGCGCGCGAAATTCTGCCGGCCGTTCTTCCAGTGGCTCACTGCCAAAAAGCATCTCGCCGCTGCGCGGCTGCTCCAGACCCATCAGACATTTGGCAAGCGTCGTCTTGCCCACGCCATTGCGCCCCATTAAACAGGTACAGGCCGCCGATGGTATATCCAGCGTCACATCGCGCAAGGTGTGACTTTGCCCGTAATAGTAGTTTACCGCATTAACCGTCAACATTGTCATCGATCACCCATCACACTATTCACCCAGGTATACTCGCACGACGTCGGGATTGATCTGCACATCCGACATCTTCCCCTCGGCCAGCACACTGCCCTGATGCAAGACAGTGACGCGGGTATTGAGCGATCGCACAAAATCCATATCATGCTCGACTACCACCACGGTGTGCTTGCCCGCCAGATCGCATAGCAACTGACCGGTGCGATCCATCTCCTGATGCGTCATGCCGGCAACCGGTTCATCGACCAGCAACAGCCGTGGTTTCTGCATCAGTAGCATCCCGATCTCAAGCCATTGCTTCTGGCCATGCGAGAGAATGCGCGCGGTATCCTGGAGTTGATCGGACAGACCAATCACAGCGGCGACCTCATCGATCGAGTCACGCTGTTCGCCACTCAAACCAAAGCGGTAGAGGCTCAGTGGTCCGCGGTCACCGGCGGCGGCAAGCTCAAGATTTTCAAACACTGACAACGCCTCGAACACCGTTGGTTTTTGAAACTTGCGACCGATGCCGGCCTGGGCCACTTGCGGCTCATTGAGTTTGAGCAGATCGATGTCACGCCCGAACCAGACTTCGCCTGTGTCTGGCCGGGTCTTGCCGGTGATGATATCCATCATCGTTGTCTTGCCAGCGCCGTTGGGCCCGATGACGCATCGCAACTCCCCGTCATCGACGTAGAAATTCAGCTTGTCTATTGCCTTAAATCCATCAAAACTGACGCTCACCCCATCCATATAAAGCAGTGTGCCGGAACCGGCATCCACCTCAGTGTGTTGCCTGGTTTTTGGTTCCCCTATCATGCGCTCACCCGTGCTCGCCGCATTCCCGCCACGCCATACGGCAGCCATAAGGTCGCCAGAACAAACAATGCCCCCAGAGCGAATATCCAATACTCTGGCAAGGCGGCGGTAAACCACGATTTCGCGAAATTCACCAGCAATGCGCCCACGACCGCTCCGTACAGAGTTGCCCGACCACCGATGGCTACCCAGATGACGATCTCAATCGAATTGAGTGGTGAAAATTCCCCCGGGTTTATGATGCCAACCTGCGGCACATAGAGCGCACCGGCAACGCCTGCCAGCATCGCCGATACCACCAGCACCGCCAATTGATAGTTCGCGACGTTATAGCCTAAAAATCTCGTGCGGTTCTCGGCGTCGCGAATCGCCACCATCACCCGACCCGCACGCGAGGCCACAATGGATCGACATAACAGATAACCGGCAATCACCGCGACTGACGACGCAACGAAAAGGGCCACTCGTGTGGTTTGTGCATTGACCGGCTGGCCGAGAATATCTTTAAAATCGGTCAGACCATTGTTGCCACCAAATCCGAACTCATTGCGAAAAAACGCCAGCATGAGTGCGTAGGTCATCGCCTGGGAAATAATCGACAGATAGACGCCGTTCACCCGGCTGCGAAAGGCAAACCAACCGAATAAAAACGCCAGCACGCCAGGTACGAACAAGATTGCCACCAGCGCCACCGGAAAGAGATCAAATCCCCACCAGTACCAGGGCAATTCCTGCCAGTTCAGGAACACCATAAAATCGGGCAGTTCGGGATTGCCATAAACACCGCGATCGCCGATCTGTCGCATCAAATACATACCCATGGCATAGCCACCCAGCGCAAAGAACGCCCCGTGCCCCAGGGTTAGAAACCCCATGTAGCCCCAGACCAGATCGACGGCCATCGCCAGCAGCGCATAGCACAGATACTTGCCAAACAGATTGAGCTGGTAGGTGGACACATGCCACGCATGTGACTCGGGCAATGCCAGATTGAGTATCGGCAACAAGACAGTTGCTATCGCCAACACGGACAGTACTACCTGCCCCCCCCGATCACCCCGCAGAGCCGAAAACATATCAGTCTCCCACCGCGCGCCCGCGCTGCGGAAACAGACCGCGCGGATAACGTTGAATAAACAGGATGATAAAAACCAAAACGACAATCTTGGCCAGCACCGCCCCGACCCAGGGCTCGAGGAATTTGTTCACGACGCCCAGTGATAAACCGGCCAGCAGCGTACCCCACAAATTGCCAACGCCACCAAACACCACCACCATGAAGGAATCGACGATATAGCTCTGCCCCATATTCGGGCCGACATTGGTCAGTTGACTCAGGGCCACTCCGGCGACACCAGCGATACCGGCACCGAGCCCGAAGGTCATTGCATCGATACGAGACGACCGCGCGCCCATGGCTCTGGCCATATCACGATTCTGCGATACAGCGCGAACCTTCAACCCAAAGAAGGTTTTGCGCAGCAGCCACATCAGCGCCAGAAACACCGCCAGACAGAAAAAGAAAATTACCACACGATTGACCGCCACCGACAACGCAGGGTCGAGCTGCCACTGGCCCGACAGCCACGATGGATTAGACACCGGTACATTTTGCGGTGATACCAATGTGCGCACCGTCTGCTGCAGGATCAGGCTGATGCCAAAGGTCGCAAGCAAAGTCTCCAGCGGACGGCCATACAAATGGCGAATGACGAGGTGTTCAATCAGTACACCGACCAGAAACGCGACGATGAAGGCCATCGGGATCGCCAGCAACAACGAGTATTCGACAATACCGGGCAGCAGCTGCTGGACCGCCCAGGTGGTATAGGCGCCTAGCATGATCATTTCGCCGTGCGCCATATTGATCACACCCATGACGCCAAACGTAATCGCAAGCCCAATCGCAGCCATCGCCAGTACCGATCCGAGGCTCAGTCCGAAGAGCAGCGTCTCGACTTTTTTGAACAGGGCAACGCGCTTGTCGATTTCGACTAGTGCTGCTTCCGCAGCATCGGCCACAGCCTGATCATCACTGCCAGTTGCCAGTTGACGCAGGCTCTGTACGATGGTGTCGCGCGTGTTGACACCGACCGCATCGATGGCGGCCAGTTGCACCGCAGGCGCGCCATTCTGCAACGCATCGAGATGGCGTGCCGTTTCGATCAGCTCGATTACCGAAGGGTTCGTCTCTGTCTGGGCCAATTCGTCGATCGCCCCCATACTGGACTCGTCCAGAGATTGCAGCATGCGTTCCAGTGCATCGCGTCGAGACTTCGGATCTGAATCCTGCAACGCCATACCGGCAATTGCCGTGCGCAATTGCCGACGCAGCGAGTTGTTTATCTTGAATTTGCTGACATCTCGCTTGACCACTTCCCCAAGCGCAGATCCGTCGGAGGCATCGACAATTTCAAATCCACCGTCGGATTTGGTCGCGTAGACCACAGTTTTGTCAGATTTTCTCAAGTAGAGATTTCCCTCCAACAGCGCCTCGAGCCAGTCTCGTCTCGCGGGTGCATCGGAGGCCACAATCTGCTCGATCGCGGTGGCGACGCTCTTGCGGTTTTTCAGTTGATCTGCGATTTCACTAATCAGGCTGTTGTCACTGGCCAGAGCCTGCGAGGAAGACAGAAAGACACTCGCTACACAAGCCATCACCACTACAAAACACCGCAGATTAAAAGTGACAGGCCACTCCAGATACCGGCGCAATCCGGAAATTTTTTTCATAATCGTTCACAGGCGCGTCTCGTCCAGCACACCTGGCGAGCAGATAGAATAAACCTTACAAAAAAGCGGGTACAAGCTGGAGAACTCGTACCCGCCCCACTACACACTAAAACGAGACAGAGACAGCGCTACAATTGCTGACCCGAGCACTTGCCGGATTCAACGTTGTAGTTGCCACACGCCAGCGGCGCACGCCAGTCAGAGATGATGTTCTTCGAGTCGGGCAGAAAATCTGACCAGGCGTCGCCGGGCACCAGACCTTCGGTTTCCCAAACCACGTCAAATTGACCATCATCCTGTATCTCACCGATCAACACCGGTTTGGTGATGTGATGGTTCGGCATCATCGCCGAGTAGCCGCCAGTGAGATTGGGTACGGTCACGCCGATCAGTGCATCCTGAACCGCAGACGGATCGGTGGTTCCGGCCTTTTCAACGGCCTTGACCCACATATTGAAACCAATGTAGTGCGCCTCCATCGGATCATTGGTTACGCGATCTTCGCTGCCGATGAACTCATGCCAGCTGCTGATGAACGCGTCGTTTTCATCGGATTCAACGCTCATGAAGTAGTTCCACGCCGCCAGATGACCGACCAACGGTGCGGTGTCGATACCGGACAGCTCCTCTTCACCAACCGAGAATGCGACAACCGGGATATCCTCTGCCGATACCCCCTGGTTACCCAACTCTTTGTAGAAGGGCACATTGGCATCGCCATTGACTGTTGAGACCACGGCGGTCTTTTTACCGGTGCTGCCAAAGTTCTTGATGTCGGACACGATCGACTGCCAGTCTGAGTGGCCAAACGGCGTGTAGTTGATCATGATGTCACCCTCGGCGACACCGTTGTCTTTCAGATAAGCTTCTAGAATCTTGTTGGTGGTTCGGGGGTAAACGTAGTCGGTTCCGGCAAGCACCCAGCGCTCGACGCCAATCTCGTCTTTCAGGTAATCCACCGCCGGGATTGCCTGCTGGTTTGGCGCGGCTCCAGTGTAGAAAACGTTCTTCGATGATTCTTCACCCTCGTACTGAACGGGGTAGAACAAAATGCTGTCCAGCTCTTCAAATACAGGCAATACAGACTTTCTCGATACCGACGTCCAGGCGCCAAAAACTGCCTCTACTTTGTTTACTTCAATCAGTTCGCGAGCCTTTTCAGCGAACAGTGGCCAGTCGGACGCGGGATCGACGACGACTGCTTCGAGTTGCTTGCCGAGCAGACCACCTTTCTTGTTCTGCTCATCAATCAACAGCAACATAGTGTCTTTCAGTGTGGTTTCACTGATCGCCATGGTGCCGGACAGCGAGTGCAGTACACCGACTTTGATGGTCTCTTGTGCTGACGCCTGGGTCGCGATGGTAAGACCAGCCGACAACAACGCAGCGCACATCATTTTTCTGGGGAACATTTAACCTCTCCGAGTGAATGAAAGCGTGGAAAGGTTAACGTGTGAGTCACGCAAACGATGCTGCTAATATTTGTTCGCCGCGCTGCAGATTTTGCAGCACCGAATCTATCTTTATGTTTTTTATAAGAATATCTATAGACAAACGCCGCTCAACCGGGTTGGCCGTCATCGAACAAAACTACAATACGCTAACAGCAGTTTCAGCTTGCCGATAGTGTCGAAAGCGTACCACCCCGCAGCGTTTAAGTTGTACACCCCGCCGTGCCGCTGTGGAGACAAGCCGCCGGTGCTGCGATTGGTATACTGATTTAGAGCATTTGGCGTCGAACTATTCTGCTTACGCGCAATCTTTCACCTGATGCTGCGACGAATGCTGACAGGCTACTTCTCGTCGCCAAAGCGTTGATCCAGCGCTCCTGCAAGCTGTTCGAGAAAACGTGCCGATGCTACCGGCAGGTTTCTGCCCTTCAGGTGACCCAGATACAAGCGCCCTTCACCAATGTCACGACCATCGATAGCGGATTGTTGAAACTGGCTGTGTTCGCCTTCAGGCCCCATTCCGAGTGGAATCTGAAACGTTAACAGGTCCTGATGCAACAGGCTTTGATGAATCATCGTCTGACTGTTGGATTCAATCATGACCGGCAAATTCAGTGACATGCGGACCGCCGCCTGCTCGAGCAGATGGCGTACGCCATTGGCGCGAGTTGGCAGCGCCATCGGGTATTCTGCACACTCACTCAATCGCAACATGGCGCGACCGGCTAGCGGATGCCCTTTGACACACACCATTTGCAAAGGCTGTGGCACATCGATTACGCAATGAAAATCCTTGGATAAACGAGGTTCGAAAATCAGCGCGATATCGGCGGAGTAGTCGGACAAGGCCTCCTCTACATCGTGACGACTGCACACTTGAATGTCGAAGGTGACAGCCGGGTGTTCAAGTTGATACTGCGCGATCATTTCCGGCATGAAGGAGTTCATCAGTGCCTGGCCACACACAATAGAGATATGACCGCGCCGCTCGCCGGCGAGATCGGCGATCTGGGACTTTACCCGCTGCAGATCCGATAACTGCTTGCGGACATGATGGATGAACAACTCACCGGCGACGCTTAGACGAACACCTGATGGCAGACGATCAAAGATCGGTACGCCGAGCTCATCCTCCATACTCAAAATCCGCCGATTCAGCGCGGTGGAGGTAATTGCCAACTCCTCGGCCGCCTTGCGAATCGAGCCGACTCTCGCCACTACGTCTATGTAGTGAAAGGGTAATTGGTGTCTGATGGGAGTACGCTCCGTACCTGAATTGACTCACTCGCATGCTTTCACTGTGCGGTTTTGACAGTGTTGGCGAGTCTCTGCTGCAGTACTTTAATTGCGCCTCTATGTAAGAGCAAATAGTTTGCTCATAAGAACTTCGAATATTAGTCAGCGTCCTCACGCCGCACCTGCGACATCGCACTAGCCAGCAGTCCGGCTGGCACTGCGACGATCCCAAGCCCAATCATTAGGATGACAAAGGTGAATATTCGCCCTCCCAGCGTAACCGGATAGACGTCACCGTAGCCGACTGTGGTCAGGGTGGTTACCGCCCACCAAAGGCTGTGAAAAACCGACTTGAATACATCGGGTTGCGCCAGATGTTCGCAGTAATAGATGCCAACCGCTGAGATGTACAACATGAACGCGGTAATGATCAGGTACAACACGAGTTCTTCCCAGGCGATCTGAAACGCGCGAACCAATCGATCTAACGCGCTGTTATAACGCGCGATTTTCAACAACCGGACTATTCGCAGCAGCCGGATCACACGCGCACCACGTAAATCATAGCCGCCAATGCCCAACGCAAGCGCTATGTAGAAAGGCGCGATTGCGATCAGATCAATCAAACCGTAGAAGCTCGTGAGAAAACGCATTTTGCGTTCGGCCACATAGATGCGCAGGGCGAACTCAACGGTAAACAGCAAGACGATTACCCACTCGGCGAACTGTAAGAATCGCTGTGTTTTCGCCGACAGATCCGGCAATGTCTCGACCGCAAGGGCGACAACCGAAAACACAATGAGTACAATAAAAAACCAATCGAACACACGACTGGGCAGTGTCTGTGTGCCGTCTACCAACTCGCGCAGATTAGCTTTCACCGATCCACCTCAATGCGACGCCACCCATCGCTAAGAGCGCGCGCCCGAGTGGCACATTCAATCGACCAGGTCGACACTAAATGGTGCCGCAGTCGATGCACGCAACGCATCGAGTGATACGCCCGGCATCAGTTTTCGCAAGCGCAGGCCGGCGGCATCGATGTAAAACACCGCCATGTCGGTAACCAGCACATCGACCACCCCTTTGGCAGTCAGCGGCAGCGTGCAGTCTGGCACCACCTTGCTGCTACCATCCTTGCTGCAGTGGGTCATGGTGACGATCAGCTTAGCCGCACCGCCGGCCAAATCCATCGCACCGCCAACGCCGAGCAGCGGCTTGCCGGGTACGGCCCAGTTGGCGAGGTTACCGTGTGCGTCGACCTGCAAGCCGCCCATCACAGCCACATCCAGGTGCTTGCCACGAATCATCGCGAACGATGTGGCTGAGTCGAAGTAGCTTGTGCCGGGAAGGGCTGTGACCGGGATCTTGCTGGCGTTGACGGGAAATTCGAGCGCCCCGCCGAATTCTGGCGCCGGCCCGACACCGAGCATGCCGTTTTCCGAGTGCAGCACGATACCGTGTTGCGGTGTGATGAGATCGGCGACCAGTGTGGGAATGCCGACTCCGAGGTTGACGATATCGCCCGGTTTGAGTTCTGCCAGTGCGGCCTTCGCCATCGCCATGCGCGGCAAGTCGACTTTTTTCGCCCCACCGCTGATCGACGCCGAACTGCCCAGATCATCGATCGTCAACGTTGACTGCACCAGATAGTCGACGTAGCAGCCCGGAGTATGTACGTGCTCGGGTTCGATCTGACCCAGCTCGACGATCTCCTCAACTTCGGCGACGACCAGTTTGGCAGCGCTCGCCGCTGCGTGATTGAAATTGTTCTCCGTCATCCGGTATTGCAGATTGCCGGCGGTGTCTGCGCGCCAGGCACGGACGAACGCCACATCCGCTGCAAGCGGCTCGACAAATACCATCTCGTTGCCATTGATGACCCGTGTCTCGCGCCCTTCTGCCAGCGGAGTGCCAGCGCTGGTGGGGGTGAAAAATCCGCCGAGTCCTGCACCAGCGGCGCGAATCGCCTCGCTCAGGGTGCCCTGCGGCAGCAGCTCACACTCGAGCTCACCGGCCTGAAAGGCTTTGACGACTTCCGGGTTAGAGGTGAAAAAAGAGCCGATTGCACGTGAGATCTGGCGGTTGCGAATCAGCCTGCCGCCACCCAGCCCCGGTTCACCCACGTTGTTGCCGATGTAGGTGAGGTCGACGGTATCGGTATCGGCGAGCGCGTGAATCAGCCGCACCGGGTAGCCGGTCATGCCAAATCCGCCGACCACCAGACGATCACCGTCGCGCACCATGGCCGCAGCCTCGGTCGCGCTGATTTGCCCAACGTCTCTCAAGTGATTGCCCCCAATCCAGAACAGGTCTGCGCGGATCGACAGGGATCGCGCTCGATGCGATGGATAATAAGGGATTTCGCGGGGCTTGCGCGCGCTGTGGCACGAATGCACCGGCCCGCAGACCAGAATGCCTGCGAGTGGTGCGGCCGATCGGGCGATCGACCGCGGGTGTTGCGTCTTACTCGGCCTTCAGCAGCTCGGCTTCGACTGACAATTTCACCTCGTCACTGACGAATGGCGCATTGGCACCCAAGCCCCACTCGGAGCGCTTGATACCACCTACCGCCGAGATACCTACGACCGGCTTTTTCGCCATCGGATGCATCATCGCGGCGTTCACCGTGACCTTCATAACAAGGGGTTTGGTCATGCCCTTGATGGTCAAATCGCCAGCCAGGTCGTAGGTGCCGTCACTGTTGGCGGTGACGCCAGTGCTTTGGAACTGTGCCGTGGGGTTGTTCGCAACGTCAAACCACTTCGCGCCAGTGAGGTGATCGTGAAAAATATCCGAGCCCGTCTGCACGCTGTCAAGATCGATACTGAGGCTGACTGAGGTGTTGGCCGGGTTGGCGTTGTCGAGGTTCATCGACAGATCGTACTTTTCAAATCCCAGCGTAGGATTGGACAGACCCAGATGGTTGTATTGCAGCCGGATGTAGGTGTGTGTGCTATCCGCAGCATAGGTACCGGCCGGAACGGCAGACAGATCGGCCGCCGAGGCGCCGGTCGCAAGTGAGACAGCCAGCGCAATGGCGGACAGTTTGACAGCTTTCATTCAATGGTCTCCTGGAGATGGTTTGCTTTGTAGCCAATGGAGTTTCGCAGCGGAACGAAGGGTAGTTAGCCGGATCGCACACAGTGAGGCCGACCCTCACCCTGCAGCCACTCTGTATGGACAATGTGGTTTGCCTGAGAGTTCACAAGCGCAAACCACTATTATCCTGATTAGAAAGTCGGCAACGAATCGACTCGCAGTTGAAAACCTTTGTTGCCAGCCCGGGCATTGCCCAGTCAGCGGTCAGCCGTCGCGGGGGTGAGCTGTCGACCCTGCCGGGGGGCGACTGGCCAATCGCCGGCCGCGCGGATTCACCCGATGCCAGTCTATGCGTGAGCGTGATGTCACCGACTGGCCGCTTTCCACCTGCACCGAACCGCACCCACGGTATCCATTGCAGCCCGCCTAAGCGGAACAACTCGGCCATCGAAACGCAAGAACTGCACTGTTCACACGCCGGGTACATCGATTCCCCTACGCTCGCGTTTTTGCAATCGACTGGCACCATGATCGATTCACAAGCCCCGTCACCTGGCGTGGTACAACAACGTGCACGCGCCGCGCTGCAGTCGATGTTCATCGCCGATGCGCTGTCCATGCCGGTGCACTGGTTCTACAACCCGATGGATATCCTGCGCGTGTTTCCGGGTGGAATTACCGACATGCAGCCGGCGCCGGCTTTTCATCCGTCTTCGATCATGTCACTGCACTCCACCAGCGGCGGCGGACGTGGAACTCAGGATGGGGCAAGAGGGCGTGAAATCGTGGGCGAGGTGATTTTGCGCGGCAAGCGCAAATTCTGGGGCATGTCGAATCAGCACTACCACCAGGGCATGCCAGCCGGTGAGAACACGCTGAATGCCTGGTGGGCGCGCACGCTGATGCAGACGCTGATCGACGCCAACGGCCGGTACGATCAGGGACAGTATTTGGAAGACTACATAGAAATGATGACTGCCGATCCGGCGCGCCACCCGGACACCTATGCCGAATCCTGTCACCGGGGATTTTTCGCGAACCTGGAGCGGGGCCTGGCGCCGGATCGGTGTGCCGCCGTCACCCATGACACGCCGTCTGTCGGTGGGCTGGTGACGATACTGCCGTTGGCGATCAGCCAGTTGCTGCAGGGACAGCCACTGCAAGACACCCAGTCGCTGTGTCGCTCACACTTGCTGCTCACTCACCCAGACGAGTTGCTCGCCAGCGTCTGCGACGCGTTAATCGAACTGATCGACTCCCTGCTGAGGCGGCGCGACGAAGCGGCCATGGAAATGTTGGAACGTGCGGGCAGAGCAATTCCCGGAACCAGACTGCAAAAGCTGATCGATAAGGCGCCGAGCGATCTGCATGTCATCGGCCGCCAATACTCAAGCGCGTGTTATATCACCGATTCCTGGCCAGCACTGTTGTACCTGGCGGGCAAATACCAACACGACGCCCGCCTGGCCATGCTTGCCAACACCAACGTCGGTGGAGAAAACGCGCACCGCGGGTCGGTGCTTGGCTGCATCGTCAGCCTGATCACCGGCAGTGCGCCCATTGCGCTGTTTGAACAGTTACAACATCGGGATGCGATTGCCGCGCAAATCGAGGCATTGCTGGATTGCAGCAGTAACCAGGAGGTGAAGCCTTCGAGCAACGCTTGAGGCGCGATCGGCTTGCGCATTGGTGCGTTTCGCACCGGTGCGAAACGTACATTTTAAAAAACCCCGTATTCAAACCTCAGCGCGAAAACGGCT
>CAZYDV010000122.1:0-16438 GCA_964646405.1 uncultured Granulosicoccaceae bacterium
TTGGCAAATTCAGCAATAACAAGTACAGCGGAAATAACCAGTAGGCGGTCTTCAGCGATGCAGGTCGTTCGTTCTCGACAAACGTCATGTGATACTGACGCGGCAGCAAAAAGGCGGCACAAAAAGACAGCAGTAAGAGCGAGCTCCACAAGGGCGTGCCAACTGGTTCGTATAGTGCGCTGACTTCCTGCGGGTTTTCTTTAAGCCATTGGCTGATGCCGTCGAATCCACCAAAAACCTGGGTGACGGCAAAGCCACCCGCCACCAGCAACGCGATCAATTTTATCGCCGATTCGAATGCGATCGCCGCCACCAACCCGGCATGCCGCTCGCGCGGGGTCAGATGGCGGGCGCCGAACAACACGGCAAAGATGGTGATCAGCACGCAGAACAACAGCGCCAACTGGGCGGGCGCCGCCTCGCGGGTCAACACTCGGGTAGAAGCGGCCACCGCGTGAATCTGCAACGATATGTAAGGCAGAATCCCGATCAGCATGAAAATCGTTACGACAAATCCGGTGGCTCGACCGCCGTACCGAAACGCCAGCAAGTCAGCGATCGATGCGAGCTGGTAGTCGCGACACAAACGCAATATCGGTTGCAGCAGATAGGGGCCAAGAAGAAAGGCCGCCGTGACCCCGAGGTAGATGGTTAGAAACGCAAAACCGCTACTGCTGGCAAGCCCTACACTGCCGTAGTAGGTCCAGGATGTGGCATAGACTCCCAGCGACAGCGTATACACGGCCGGGTGGTCTACCAGCCGCCGTGGCAACCAACCGGCATCGGTTGCATAGGCGATTAGAAACAGCGCACCGAGGTAGGTCAGCGCAACTGCAAACAGCGTCCAGAGTTCAATCCCCACCGCTGGAGGAATCCCTGATCTGGTTGAATGCCACTAGTGCGATTACACCCGCCCACAACAGATACACGGTGTACCACGGCAAGCCCAAAGACGCCCACCAACGAGCAAACGGTGAGTGAAAAACAAACAGCGCGAGCACCAGCAGCAGCAGTGTGTAATCGTGTCTGACAGCCATGATTCAGTCAGACTGGTTGAAGCAGATCGGATGCAATGACAAAGTACCCCACGGACGAGGTGGATGAGGATGGTGCGCCCGATCAACCGAGCAGCCGTATCGGGCACGGCGCACTAAACGGCGGGTGATGACGCAAACTTAAGCGCCTTCAACCTCGATTGTTGCGCCCAGCGGTATTCTGCGCAGGCGTTTTCCTGCCGATTGTACTTCAGAGTCAATCGCGGATTGCGTGCAAATGTTTCCTGTGGGCTCGTCTCGTGACCGCGATCAATAGCAGCGGCAATCCCAATGCGGCGACACCCCCGCCACTGCCGCCCTGGCCGTTAACGTCGAGATCGTCGTCGACAACGTCAATTGCCTCATCGTTGCTGCCAGGGGCTGATTCTTCGCCATCGGCAACGTCTGCTTCATCACCGGTGCCGTTTGTCGTGCCATCGGTTTCGCCATCGACCATATTACCGCCTGCGCCGCCGTCGGAACCGTCGGCCTCATTGCCGCCATCAATCATTGCGGTGGAATCGCCATCTGCGACCTCTTCCGCAACACCAGCGTCAGTCACGCCAGCACTCTCACCACTACCGCCAGCATCACTGCCATTGGCGCTTCCACCCGCAACATCGTCGGTCTCAGCGCTAGACTCAGCGTCTGTCTCATCTGCGGCGTCGCCGCTCGATTCACCACTTTCTGCGCTGGCGCTGCCATCGGCAGGTTCTACACTCGCAGAACCCTCGCCGTCACCGCTTCCTGCCTCATCCGCATCTGCGGATCCACCTTCCGCATCGCTACCCTCTCCTTCTACAGTCCCATCGCCCGGTGCAACAACAGTCGAGTCATCGGCTCCACTGCCCTCGTCACCGCCACCCGACGCTTCGGTTGTACTGTCCGTGGCACCATTATCTAGACCGCCCGTTTCGCTATCGGCGTCAGACTCCCCAGCCCCACTTTCAGTGACGCCATTATCTACACCTCCGGATTCACTGCCGGCGCCTCCTGCATCTGCCACTTCCGTTGTGGTGTCAGTGGCACCATTATCTGCGCTACCGGATTCGCTGCCCTCATCACTGAGATCTGACTCGTCGTTTGTGTTATCTGCCTGCCCATTGCCGTTATCCGCACCTCCACCACTTTCATCATCAGGCCCCGGCGTACTTACAGGCGTTCCTGTTACGCTGATCGCGTAGGTCGATGTCTGATAGCCATCGACTCTGATATAGACGCTCTGTTCGGCGCCAAGATTGCAAGAATCAAATGCGTCGACACTGCGCGAGCGGCACAGCGCATTCAGTCTTTGTGCATCCTGGAAGACAAACAAATCTGCATCACCGCTGTGGGTCACAAGATTGACTTCACTGACTGCATTCGCCTGGTAATACATTGACTCATCGACCAGGACGCTACCACTCGCGCTGGTGCCGGGTACGAGTGTCCGGTAGGCGATTGTTTGCACACCACCACTCTCTACATCACCCTGCATCGGTAAATCGGGCGTGTTTTCGACAAAGTACTCGAAGCTATCGGCGTTGTTTATCGCTCTGTCCGGATCGGTTCGAGCCAACGCCACCGCTGCGGACTGGCCATAGGCGTGATCGTCAGTGCCTTTAATCTCGGGAAAATGCGACAACTCATGCAAAATGGTGCCAGCTTGGGAGTCAGTGCCAGTGACCGATGCACTCCAGAAAGCGCGGCATAGATAGATGTTGAACGGATCGTTGGGGAAGACGTAGGCAAATGCGCCTTCATCGCAATCACAATTAAAATTGATCACCTGATTGGCCATGACGTCAGCGGCGTTGCTGATGCCTTCTTCGACAGCGCTATAACGGGATGCGGTATAAGCGCCAAACCAGTGATGATAGCGTGGGGATGAGCTGCGCTCGGCTTCCGACAGGTTGCGCAGCGCATCGCGTGCAGTAACCGTTAAAGACTCGGATGCATCGAGCGCAACGCCGATCTGCGCCTGCTGATCAACACTACAGAAGCGATAGCCGGCAGGCAGAGCCGAGGCCGTCGGCGGCGCGGGCGCCAGATCGACCCACACAGAGCCTGTGGACATCCAAGCCGACTGCATCGCTGCAAGTCTTTGCCTATGGTCAAGGTGCTTGCTGACGGCGGCTGTGTAGCTAACCGCCCCGTTGAAGCTCACCTCGTAGCGAGCATGATCGATGATATCGTAGAAGCGATTCAGCGCCAGACTGGCACGGACTGCCTGACCCGGTGCAAGGTCCAGAAAATCTCTGGCAAGCGGGGTGGCGCGCTTGATATGCCGGCCGGTGTAGTCAACGTCGCCACCACCTATCACAAAGACATCGCTGGACAACACCGCTTCCAGCGGCGTATCCCAGCGCAGGATTGTGAGCGTCTGATCGCCGGTATTCGTGAGGGTAAAAGTGACAGTCCCGCTGCCCCCTGTCATATCGACGTGCAGCGGATTCGACCATACCGGAACCAGCCAAAGCAAACCCGGCACAACAGCGATTCTGACAGCTGTCTCGATGAAACGGTTCTTCATGACTCGCTACCTCTGCTGCTACACATCCAGGGCGAATCGATACCCCGCCAACCTCAATCCACCTGCCAGAGTCAATCTGACGATGGCAACACTTCAAAACTACTTGGCGCCTGGCACCAGCGCGCAAGTGTCGCCGATGACACTTCGAACCGTCTCAATGCTAGCGGCTCGATACACCAAAGGCTCACCGCGTGATGACTGTCAAGCCGAAGATGCGCAGCGAGCTTTCAATAGCCGTCACTTAATAAACGTGACCACAACCGGATCGAGGCTTACTGCTACTCCGTTGTTGGCGTAACCCTCTTCGCCACCCGGTGGCAGAAAGCGAATTTCGTAGGTACCTGGCTCGCGCGTGTCATAGTAACGCGCGATATCGATCAGCGCCTCCGTCGTCGCACCGGCATCCAGCACAATGAAGTCACCTGCCCCGGGCGACGCACGCTTCATGGTTCGCCCGATATAGGCCACGGCTTCCTCATCGCGCTCAACACTGAATATGTCCGCAGACAAAATCTTCTCAAGCGGCGTGTTCCATTTAAGCAGTTCTACCGCTTCAGCGCCGTTGTTGGTCACGGAGAACAGCACAGGCATATCCAGGATGGTGTCAGCGTTTTGCGCAGCACTAATGCCCGCCGTAACCATGGCCACTTTATCTTTCACTCGAGTCGTGTCCGCTACGCATGCCGTTATCAGACCGCTGGCAGCAACGAGCGCCAGCATCAACCGACCGGGACAAAAATTACGCGAGAGTCCGCCCTGGCCGATCATTGCCGAGCACCCTTACGCACCTGTCGCGATCGCGCAACCAGCAAGCCGAAAAGGCCCAGCCATAGTCCACTTCCGCCGCCTCCACCGCTGCCGCCGGTGCCACCCGTCTGTGTGCCGGTATCTCCACCAGCTTGCGGGGTGACCACTGGCGTTCCGATCGCCTCGAGGGTGTAGTCAGAAGTTTCATAGCCTACCACCTCAATGTACAGATTCTGCTCGTTCGGAAAGTTGCAGGCATCCAGTGGAGCGACACTGTTGGACCCACACAGCTCATTGATCCTGGCTTCGTCAGCGTAAATCAACAGATCGGCATCGCCATTAATGGTGGTGAGATTAATCTCGCTGGCACCGTTCGACTGGTAAAACACTGAATTGCCCACAGCGACGCTTCCATTCACCCGGGTGCCTGGCGTAAGGGTCAGGAAGCTTGTGCTCGACACCTGCCCGCCACCGCCGCTACCGCCATCGCCCTGCATCGCAAGCGCAGGCGTGTTCTCGACGAAGTACTCGAAGCTGTCGGCATTGTTGGCTGCGCGATCCGGATCGGTGCGTGCCAGGGCGGCAGCGGCAGTCTGGCCATAGGCGTGATCATCCGTGCCCTTGACCTCCGGAAAGTGGGAAAGCTCATGCAGGATCGTGCCGGCCTTGGAATCGGTGCCAGTAACCGGTGCCGTCCAGAATGCGCGACACAAATACACATTGAACGGATCATTGGTGAAAACGTAGGCAAACGCACCTTCATCGCAATCGCAGTTGAAATTGATCACCTGATTGGCCATCACGCTGGTAGCGTTGCTCATGCCACCCTGCACCGATGCGTAGCGCGCGGCGGTATAACTGCCAAACCATTGCGTATAGCGCGGTGAGGTTGCGCGCTCGGAGACCGGCAGGTTGATCAGCGCGTCGCGCGCCTCGATCGTCAGTTGTTCCGAAGCATCCAACGCTGTGCTGATCTGTGTCTGCTGATCCACGCTGCAATTCAGGTAGCCGGCAGGCAATGCATAGGCCACTGGCGGCGCCGGCGCCAGATCGACGGCCACCGGGCCTGTCGAACTGTTCACTGACTGCATGGCATCGAGTTTCGCCGACAAAGGCAATCGCTTGCCAGCTCCAATGGAATAACTGATCGCACCTTCATAGCTGACTTCGTAGCTGTCGTGATCGACGATGTCGTAGTAGCGGTTGAGTGACAAGCTCGCACTGATTGCCTGTCCGGGCGCGATATCGACAAAGTCTTTCTCCAGCGGCGCCGCGCGTTTGATGTGTCGGCCAAAAAAGCCGACTTCATCGTCGCCAAACGTGAATACATCGCTCGACAGAATCGACTCGAGCGGAGTGTCCCAGAGCAACAGGTTAATGGTCTGGTCGCCACTGTTGGTCAGTGTGAATGTGACCTCACTGCCATCTGCCTGCAGATCGACGTCGATGGGCGATGCGATTGCCTGCGCCGAGAATGCGAGCCCGGACAACATACCCAGTCGCAACGCGCTTCGAGTGATTCGTTTGCACATAACTCAATACCCTTTGTAAACAGCGCAAGTCGGGTTGTACGCGCTGCCGTTACCGAAAATGATCCGATCCAACATGACACCACAATGGATCTGCGAATGACCGGCGTCGCTAGACAATTCCAGACAAACGGATTCCCGCCGGGCTGGACCAGAGTCGCATCCACGACTCGACGAAGACCCTGATCATACCGCCTGCACTGCCACTGTGCACATTTTCAGGATTACCGCCTTACTGCGGGCTGAACCCTGTACAACCTCAGAGGCACGAGCAGGCACTGGTCTGATTTTTGCTGCCCTGCGGCCGATCCGAAGCGAAGCCGCCCTCTTGTCCAGACACCCCACGCAACGAGCAGACGGCGCGGCCGCAGGGCAGCACTTGCGCCCAATCTGCGCCGCGGCACTGGCAACTTGCATCGGCATCGCCACCTCACCGGCAGCGGCGACCGCAGATTTGCAGGTGGCTGTGCTCGGGCTGACCACCGCAGATGCTGCACCCGCTGCGCGCCAATATCGGCTCGACAGCGAGGAATGGCCAAACGACCCGCTGTATCCGATGCAGTGGAGCCTGCATCCTGCAGCACAGGCCGCAGACACCGACGCCGAAGGTCAGAGCGCCAGGATCGATGGCAAACAGCTATCGCGAATCGTCGTCGCCGTGCTCGATTCAGGATTTCTGCTCTCGCACGAGGATCTGCAGTTTCTGCCAGGATACGATTTCGTCAGCACCGCTGAGGTGGCAAACGACGGTGACGGCCGTGATGCAGATCCAACCGATCCGGGCGACTGGGTCGAGACCGCCAGCTCCGGATGCCATGCTCAACCCAGTAGCTGGCACGGCACGCGCGTAGCCGGCGTCATCGGTGCCAGGACCTCGAACCATATCGGCATCGCCGCGGCAAACAGTCATGTCGACTTGTTGCCAGTGCGGGTGACGGGCACTTGTGGCGGGTACGTTCAGGATCTGATCGACGGACTGCGCTGGGCAGCCGGGTTGTCGGTCGCCGGCGCGCCTGACAATCCACACCCGGCCTCCGTAATCAATGTGAGCCTCGGGTTCACGGGGCGCTGCCCGGGCCCGCTGCAGCAGGCCATTAATGAGGTGACGCAAGCGGGCGCCATCGTCGTTACCGCGTCGACCAACAGCGCGGCAGACCTGGATGAAATCCCGCATGCACCGGCCTCCTGTGGGCAGATTCTGACCGCTGGCGCCTCGACTCGCGCCGGCCATCTCGCAAGCTACAGCGCCTATGGCTCAGCACTCGATGTGCTGGCACCCGGCGGCGATGCTGCAGACGGCATTCTCACGACAGACAATGCCGGCGATACCGTCGCCTATGACGGCGCCGAGTACAACCGTCACTACGGCACCAGTCTGGCCGGTGCGCGCCTGAGTGCCGCGGTCACCATGCTCAAAGCAACTTCGCCAGCGCTAACGGTGGGCCAGATACGCACGCTCATCCGAAGTACGGCGATACCACTCGACCAGAGCACGGGCTGCGACTTCATGGCTTGTGGCGGCGGCCTTTTGAATACGGCCGCCGCGCTGGCACAACTGCGCGACAGTCCAATCGACGATTCGTCTGTCGAACCGCAAACACCGATCGCCTCGGCGACGGCCGGGCCAGCAGGTGACGGCGCTGGTTTGACACTCTGGGTCGGTCTGGCCCCATTGCTTTGGATTGCCCGCGCCAGACGCCGCAGAATCAGCCAATAATTTGTTGAAGATTATCTGAATTAGGCAGATATTAAGGCCCATCAAGCTGCCCACCGCAGAGGTTTACAATCGGCGGGCGCCCGACGTTGCGATGGAGACCGAACTTGGCTGACACCCCGCTGATCGACTGTTTGCAATACGCCAACTGGTCCGAGAAAGTATTCCAGCAGATGCGAACCGGCGGCGTGCACGGCGTGCACGTGACCATCGCCTATCACGAGAATTTCCGCGAAACCGTGCTGAACATCGAGCAGTGGAATCGCTGGTTCGAGCAGTATCCGCAACATATTTTCATGGGCCGATGCGGCGATGACATCAGACGTGCACAGAACGAAAACCGCACGGCGATCTTCTTTGGCTTCCAGAATCCGTCGCCTATCGAGGACGACATCGGCCTGATCGAAATCTGTCATACACTCGGTGCCCGGTTTATGCAGTTGTCCTACAACAATCAGTCGTTTCTCGCGACTGGCTGTTACGAGGCAGAAGATCCCGGCATCACGCGGTTTGGCAAGCAGGCCATCGCCGAGATGAATCGACTCGGCATGGTCATCGACATGAGCCATTCGGCCGATCGATCCACATTGGAAGCCATTGACCTGTCGGCACGGCCAATCGCCATCACCCACGCCAACCCGCACTGGTGGCATCCGGCGCTGCGCAACAAATCGCACGAAGTCATGCAGGCGTTGACCGGACGCGGCGGCATGCTCGGCTTCTCGCTCTACCCGCACCACCTGAACAACGCCACCGAATGCACGCTTACGGACTTTTGCCAGATGATTGCGCAAGCCGCCGAACGCTATGATGTCAAGCACCTGGGCATC
Organism: uncultured Granulosicoccaceae bacterium; assembly: GCA_964646405.1. Classification (GTDB taxonomy): domain Bacteria; phylum Pseudomonadota; class Gammaproteobacteria; order Granulosicoccales; family Granulosicoccaceae; genus CAKZSB01. The sequence goes on from CAZYDV010000122.1 coordinate 8,367, forward strand.
GGCTCGGATCTCTGCCAGGACCAGCCGGACTCGGTCGTCACCTGGATGCGCAACGGCCGATGGTCAAAAGAGACGGATTACGGTGAGGGCAGCGCCGGCAACGCGGGCTTTCCCCCGCAGCCGGAATGGTTTACCGACAATCGCGACTTTGGCAATATCCGCGACGGCCTGGCCGGGGCCGGGTTCTCGAACGAGGAGTGCGCTGCGATTATGGGCGGCAACTGGCTGCGCTTCTACGATGAATCCTTCGGGCCGGCCGTATGAGTCCCAACAGCGATTCAGTGCCGGCGCCGCAGCCGATCGCCCTGCGCCCGCCTTCGCAGGTCATGAGACTCGCACGGCTGGGCTCGTTTTTCCCCACGCGGCTTAGCTTCCTGCGCTCACTGCTGCGCGATCTTGCCACCCAACAAGCGGTTCCCAGGTGCACGCGCTGGGAAATCGATGCCGCAGGCTACGGACGCGCTGTCTATACCATTCGACTGGACGGGCGCGACTACAGCCTGATCGCCTTCTCGCACGCGCTGGATGACAGTCAACGTACCGACCGCGTCATCGCCGAGGCCTGGGATGCGACCTTCAACCTCTTTGACGGCGTGCCCGACGAAGACGATCTGCAGCGTCTGGCGCAAAACACTCCGCAGCAGGAGGCCGGACGCTTTCTGCCCAGCGAACTGGTGTTGAGTCGAGCCAACAAATCGGTGCGATTGTTCAGTCATGTGATCGACCGGCTTGCCAGCGGCGAGCAACCAGATGAGCAGATGATTCTGGATACAGGCTATCTGATGCGCACCACCGCAGTATATGGCAATGGCAAATTCGGCATCGCCGATCGCGCGCGTCTGCTTGGCCGCACGACGCTTGATGGGCCGTTTCGGGCCGAGTTGCTGACAGTATGGCTGATTCGCGGCTTCACGCATGATCTCGCCGAGCACGTGGCGCGAGCGCGCAATCCGGAGAAATTTGTGCGTTTGTCTGACAAGCTCAAACGCTACCTGGGCGTTGGCAACTCGACCGGACTGGGAATGGCGCCATTTCTGGTCAGCCATCCGGTGCTGATTCACCAATGGATAACGGCACGAGAGACGGCGCTCGCGCGAATACTGGCGATCGAATCAACCGACCAGGCGATTATTCCGAAAATGCTCGCCCTGATGGCGCGCGCGCAGACACACCTTTTGCAGTGGAACGTCGAAGACAGCCGGCAACAGGCAAGAATCGAGACACTGAGAACAGAGTTTGATGAGATTTGCGAGCGCGTCAATCAAGAATGGCTGGCAAAGCCCCTGCCGTGGCAGCGACTGCTGCAGCTTGCCGACGGGTGCTCGCTCGAGTGCCAGGAGCTCATCATCGCACTGCTGCTGGAACCCCACGGCGACTGGATCGACGATCTTACGCAGCAGATGACCAGCGAGCGCGAAGTATGGATGTCATTGAAGCAGACGACCGACGATCTGCAGCACGCCATCAACGCCGAATTCCAGTGGGCGCTTGCGATCGACTTTGACGATCCGCAGCAAACTGGCCAGTTCTGGTATGTCTCGGAAGAGAAGCTTGAGCCCAGACTTGGCGATCGACACAACGAGCCGGGCGCCGAGATGGAGCTGCCACTGGATATCGCACGCCAGGTCCAAGCCCTGTATCGCGACCTGCAGGCATTGCCGGGGACGTTGACACTTGCCGAGTTTCTGCTGGCGAACCCGCATCACAGAATGGCAGTGCAACGGGTGCAGACCCTGCAGCGCTTTCCCTACGGCGAGATCCGCGACAACCTGATCGCGAGTTCGTGTCTGCCGATCGATATGCTCAGATGTAAGTTGTCGTTTTTTGGCGCCAGCAAATTCGACCCAAAATCCGAGCGCTGGACGCGTATCACACTGTGCCAGGGCGCTCCACTGGCAGCTGATCTGCAGGCTGCCGATGCCGACGACTGGTGGCTCCCCATACTGCCGATGACCGCGTGATCTGCTCTCAAAACGAACTGCAGGCCGCGCTGCAGAAGGCCGTCAAAGCGCGCGGCGTTTCCAGTGGCCTGGCAGATGAGGTTAGCGCCGCTGGCGCCTGGCTGTCGATGCAGGGTGCCGATGGCATCGCGGCGGTCCTCGACGCGCTGCACTCGCCGTTGCCCGCTCGCAGCCAGACGCGCGGCGAACCGCCAGTGTTTATTGATGCGCGCGTAGTGCTGGCCGGCCCCTCGGCCCTCGATCTGCTGGCGGCGAACGCTACCCCAACCGTCTCACTGACCCATTGCGATTCACCGTTATTGCTGGCGGGGCTTGCTGCGGTTAGATCCACAGCAGATGGTATCGCCTACCAGATTTTGCACGACGACGCCCCGCAAACCCTCAAGTCGCTGGCGCTTATCGCCAATCCCGAATCGCTGACTCTGCGTATGGACAGTGATTCTGTGCCGCCGGCTGACGAGCATTGCACGAATATCGATGTGGACCCGCAGGCCTGGGCGAAGCTTTTGAAACTGGCCGCCGAGATGTACGTTCCATCCAGCGAACAGTCACGGCAAGCCGGCGCGGGCGCCGGCTTGCTGGACAACGATTGAGTGCTTAAACAGAAGGGTTTTTAGTTTGGCGTCTGCTCGATCGGGTAGACCACGATCTCAATCCGGCGGTTTTGGCTGCGACCCTCGACGGTATCGTTGGTCGCCACCGGCATGAATTCGCCAAACCCCGCACCAGACAGTCGGTTTGCACCGATGCCGACGCGTCGCTCCAGATGCCTGACCGCGGCCATCGCACGAGCGACCGACAGATCCCAGTTACTGCCATACAGGCCCTTCATCACCGGACCAATCGGGATGTTGTCAGTGTGCCCCTCGATCTGCAGGCGACTGTCTGGCATCGCGCTGATCACTTTGCCGACCTCGGCCAGCACCTCGCGGCCAACGCTTGAGAGGTTGGTGCTGCCGGGACTGAAGATTTCGTTGTTGCCAGCTCGAACACTGACTACCCCACCACTGCGCGGATAGACCTCAACGCCATCGATTCCTGCCACAGCAAACTGGTTGTTCAACGCCGCGATCAGATCATCGCCGGTGTTGTCAGCAGGCGCCGAATCTGTCCGTGTGCTGCTCTCTTGCCGGGCCGTTCCGAGCGCTCTGTAAAGACGATCGCGATCGGCTGACAGCGAACCGATTTCACCTCTGGCCTCGTCGAGCTGCGCAGTCGTGCCGTCCAGTTGGACCTGCAATTCATCGCGTGCGGCACTCAACACCTGGGTTTGCTCAGTCAGCGATCGCGCCTGCTCAGTCAATGCCTGTTTGTCCGCTTCAAGCTGCTGCAGATCACCGGCCAGCGCTGCGCGCGCGCCTTGCGATTCGTTGGAGGTCTTCTCCATTGCGGCAAGTTTGTCCTGCAGTGAATCTCGCTCAGCCACAACGCGCTCGAGTTCAGCGGCAGTCGTATCAAGCTCACCCTTGAGGGACGTACCCTGCTCTTCCAGTGTCGCCATCGCGTCTTGTTGAGCTGCCAGATTATCCGAATCAGCGGCCAGACGAGCCTGCAACTCGGCGCGCTCGTCGCTGAGCGCTGAGAGCTGCTCACGAAGTTCAGCCTCGGCTTGTTTCGCCTTTTCATCGCGCTGCGAAGCCTGCGCATCGGCCTGGTTGATCTGCGCCTTCAAAGCCTGAATATTATTCAAAAGCCCTTCATTGTCGGCACTGGTCAGTGGCGTGGTACTGGCCCGCAACCGGGCATTGAGTCCAGCGATGATTTCCTGGCTGCTGGCCTCAGAGGTGGCCAGTTTTTCACGCAGTCCCTGTGCCTCCAGTTCAAGTGTTGCTATCCGGGTTTGTGTGTCCTGAGCGCTTTGCGCGTATTGCTGTTGCGGTTGTCTGAGTGCATCCAGCTCCTCGGTGAGTACGCCGAGCTTTTCACCCAACTCAGTTCTTTGCTGGCCAGATTCGCGCAGCTTCAGACTCAGCGCCTCACTGCGTGAGCCGGCTTCTTCAAGCTCGGAGCGCAGGGTAGCAGCCACCTGCTTGTTCTGCTCTAAGTCAGCGCGCAGTGCGGTCACCGTTTCTTCACTTTGGGCCAGGCTGGCGCGCAGTTCGGTCACGCTTTGCGTATTTTGCTCAAGCTCTGCCCGCAGGGCGGATACCGTGCCGTCGCGCGCTTCGAGGTCTGCCGTCAGTGTCGAGACGGCACTCTTACTCTCTTGCAGTGCCGATCTCACTCCCGAGCCATAGCTGCCAGGTTCATTCCTGAACGCCATACCCAACACCAGCAGCACAGCAACGCCGATCGCCAGGCCGACCTTGGTTAAATCATTCAATGCAATTCGCTCCTCTACTTTTGCTCCCAGCGCCAAACCGATTCGACGAGGACAGCCACTCTATTGACGGCGACAGTGTTGCAAACAAGCCACACCGATACTGTCAGGAAATGTAACGCCACACGATAAACGCAAGTGGTGTCGCATACCGGGAACTGAAACAGAGTTTGAATACAATCGCCCGGAATCAGCATGCATCGCCGCACGCCAGATCTATATTTAATATATTCAACAACTTGAGACATATTTCTCAACCAAATTCTCTACCAAAGAAAAATCCGGGACTGCGCAGTGTATTCGTCGCCCACGCTGGCGAAATCCCGCACCCGGCCGATACCTGCGTCGGTAACCGACAATTGCAACGGCTCGATCAGCCGCGCGATGAGGCTAATTGTCGGGACTCAACACGGAATCTAGAATGAGAGTCGCTTCACTTCTGTCCGGCGTGCTGTTGCTGGTTTCATGCTCATCGGGCAACGGCGGATTTACTTATATCGAAGAGGGCGGCCCGACCCCTATCGAGGCCGAAGACTGGACTCGCACTGGCAGAGCAGACGGGCTGACCTGGAATGCAATCGCGGCACCTGGCAGCGACGGTTCAGCAGTCAAGCTTGCCGGTACCGGTAGCACGTCGCCCGCTCTGTCCTACGATGTCACCTTTGCCGAAACCGGTACCCGCTATCTCTGGTTGCGCGGTAGCCAGCAGTCGCCCGACAGCGGTGTGGAGATCACACAAACTTCCCGGGAAGGGTCATTTGATCATGGCAGCGCACAGTTTAGTGCTGACTGGCAATGGCAACGGGTGGCGACTTTCCCGGTGCAGGCCGAGCAAACGATCAGCACCACGATTCACGCACGCGACACATTCGTGCTGCTCGACAAGCTACTATTTACCCGCGATGAGACCCTGATACCCACGGGCACGGGTCCAGACGACCAGGAGCCGGATGACAACACCACCGTGATTGTCGTCGACGGCGACAGGCTTTCAATAGACGCCGGGCCGGATCGCGAGATCACACTGCCCAACAACCTGACTCTGGCCGCCAACCTCGATCATCAGTCTTCGACCAGTAGTACCCCTGCGTTGCAATGGAGCACCGCCAGCGGCCCGACAGACGCGGTCTTCAGCGATCCCACCAGCGCGCAAACCAGCGTCGATTTTCCACTGGCCGGCGATTACACCCTGCGCGTTGAAGCCGAGGCCGACGCACTCACCGCTAACGACGATGTCAGCGTGACCGTACAAACCAGCGCCAACCAGGCGCCCGTCGCCATGATCGTTGAGGCCGACGACACAGTCGCACTTAATCAAACCGTGCAATTTAGCGCCGAGGCACAGGATGATGGCCTGCCAGACGGCGTGCTGTTCTACTGGTGGAGCGCGATTTCAGGGCCGGGCGAGGTCTTTTTCGGCAGTCAGAATCAGGCCACCACCACACTTTCGTTTAGTCAGCAGGGCCGCTACCAGATACAGCTCAGCGTTCAGGATGGCGTGCTAAACACCCTGACCGCCATCGACATTACCGTGACCGATCCAGTCGATACCGGCCCGGCTCAGGGCGAGGATGACAACGCGGGCGTCGACTTTTTCATCGTCACGGCAGCACCACTGGACAGCGCCAGTACCTATAGCGCGGGATCATTCAGGCTGGTCAATCAATCCGCGACGGCCAGCATCAGCAGTGTTGCCATCGATCTGGCCACCGCAGCCATCAGCGATATTGTTTTCGATCCGCTCGGCACCGCCGGCGACAGCGCCTTCAAAGACCTGACAATCGACAGCGGCGCGTTCGAGACCGGCTATGCCTCGCGTCTGTTCAGCGCGGACAACGCCGGCGGTTACGATCAGATACAGTTGGTGTTCAACGATTTTCAGCCCGGCGAGGAAGTGACCTTCTCGATCGATTTGGACCCGGCAAACGTACGTGGCGTCGCGCCACCTGGCGATCGACACGCCGCCAGTATCTCGGGCTTCGAGGTCGCCGGCGCCACCGTTACCGTAATCTACGGCGACGGCAGCAGCCAGAGCGGCAGGCTGTTTGGCACCGCCGCAAGCCAGACGGCCTCACAAATTCAATTGCGCAGGCAAATGCCGGCCACACCGGCAGTGTCAGTCGCAGGCGTTTCCAATCCGTCGGCAATCGATCAGGACCAGCAAACCGTGTTGATCAGCGGCCAGCCCTCGCAATCGATTCGTTTGTTCGTCTCCGAAGCCGGTTTGTATCTCGGAGGCACACCGGATGGTGGCTTTGATGTCGAGCCGTTCGAGCCGAATACCATCATCGACGTGCAGGAGTATCTGCTCACACTGGACGCATCCGGATCCGGCGCGCTCATCGTCCAGATGCCGCGCAGCAACCCCGATGCCGGCTTCTATATCATTCAGGCGGCCGGGATCGAAGGGGACCAGGTCGGCTCGGCCAGCGACGCGGTGCTGCTACGCCGAAATTGACGCATCGCGGCGCCTGCCGCACCGATATCAACCATCGGATCTGCACAAATTGATGTTGTTAACGCCTACAATGCCCCGCAACACCGATTGCGGAGCACGCCATGGCACTTCAAACCATCCCGGCACGTCGCGGCGTCGCCGTGCATGTGCAGGCCGGCCAGGCCTTGCGCATCATCAACACCCACGGCCACCAGGTTGTCGATTTCTGGGCCTTCGTCGCCAGCCACCTCAGCGAGTACAGTGGCATGGAACAGTGCCGCGCAACCTGGCTGAAGATGTGCCCGGACGTTGGCGACCACCTCTACAGTAATCGTCGCCGCCCGATCATGACGCTGGAAGAGGACACCTCTCCCGGCAGACACGACACCGTCATCGCCCCCTGCGATAACGAGCGCTACGGCCTGCTCGGCTGCAACACCTACCACGACAACTGCCGCGACAACCTGCACGCAGCGCTGCTGCAACTGGGCCATACCGTCCCGTTCACCCCCTGCTCCATGAACCTTTTCATGAACATCCCGTGGCAAACAGACGGCGCCCTGTCATTCGATGCACCACTGAGCAAACCCGGCGATTACGTCCTGTGGCGCGCCCAACTCGACTGCATCGCCGTCATGTCAGCCTGCCCGCAAGACATCCTCGACATCAACAACCACAAAACCGTAGACGCCCACTTCGAGATAATCGACTAGTACAACAGCTCACACTCCACCCAACCGAAGCCCGTGCAGAAAGCCCGACGCGTCAGCGAGGCAAACAACAACAACTCCGACCTGTCAGTCCACCCCCAACAACACACAACAAACAGTCCACTGCACCTGACCGAAGCCCATACAGGAAACCCGACGCGTCAGCGAGGCAAACAACAACACTCAACGCCAACACCCACCCGAACCAAAGCCCCACAGACAACCCGACGCGTAAGCGAGGAATCACATCGGCAAACGCAAAAAGCTCGTACGTCGAATCCCCCGAACCTGTTACAGACCCTGCAACGCAGAGCCCATAGATCGAATTCACCACACGCACCACCACTCACAACGAAAAAGGTTAAACTAACCCGCGAGTGGCAGAACCCTGCCACACAAACTCGGAATTTTTCATGTTGAGGTTCTACACCACCTGCTGAACGGTTCCCGCAAGGGAATACACAAGCAGCGGTTGCGCCTGATTCACCAGATTCAGGCCCTCAGCATCGTATTGCCAAAATTTCGAGCAAATTTAATTGAACCATCCCAAAATCAGATCATCAGTCAGCGGCGACTTGCCCGCGTTCAAAACGATCATCGACGCGGTAGCGTTGTTCCCATCCGAGCTGCTGGACGACATGTTC